>JAYVPP010000053.1:0-6835 GCA_043757305.1 Candidatus Kaiserbacteria bacterium | reverse complement strand
GGTTGCACTACGCCTTCCCTTTGAGTATTCTCTCAAGCTTTTCAATAGTCTGCTTTTCTTCTAGATAGTCTGCCGAAGGATGATGCGGCTTTTTATGCGCCCTCGTCAAAACAGCATCGATGTGAGACTGCGGTGCGGCATGGTGTGACGCCACCTCCACACGAGGCGCTTGGACGACTTCAGGTTTCGTATCGTGTATGGGAGTATGTGCCACTGGAGCCACCATAACAGCTTCTTGTGGAGGCACTGTGGCGCGGGGAGCAGGAATATCTTTTTTTGCTGACGCAAGTACTGCATCAAGTGCCGAGCGGAGCTCACTTCGCGCAGGACTCGGTACCATTGCTTCAGGCTTTGCTTGCGGAGCATATTTTTGGAGCAAGGAATGCAACTCATGTTTATTTTCGACGGGCTTTTTTTGCACTGGTTTCTGCCATTCTTTTTTCTGGAATGGTGGTTGTTGGTGTACCGCACCGTATGTCTGGGTGGGCTTTGCATGCTGTGGGGCGAGAACGACTGGAGGCTCAGTCTGTACTTGAGGAGCTGATATGTGCTGTGTTCGTGCTACTGAAACAATTGGTGTCTGAATAACAATTGGAGGAACTGCAGGTATAGGCACTTCTACTGCTAATGACACTGGTGCCACTGGCGATACTGGAGGATTTTCTGTTACTACGTGTTTCTCTGGCACTCCCACATTCACTCGGTTTTGTGCATAGACAGGCGGAGGCGTCGCGCGCACTTCTTTCGGAGGGGTTGCTGGAGCGATCGGTGCGCGCGGTGCATCTTTTATAGGCGGTTTATTATCGCCTAGAGGAGCATCCTTTTTCACCGCAACGGGCTTTGGCACCGGCTCATGCCATTTCGTGATATCGCCTTCAATCTCGGTGCGCGTGCGCCCATACCGTTTTCGAGACTCAGCAAGCACAATATCTTTATACGACACCTTCGACTGCTCAATAGGAGGAAGCGTGACTGCCGAAAATGGTCGCGAGCCGATACCATCGATCATGAGCGAGAGATAAATCTGTGCAAAGCCAAGGTTCACAATGTCGGTCGCCTCAAACTCTGGCGCAAAAATGGTTTCGAGCACTTCTGCATCAAAAGGTCCAACACGAAATGCAATCGTCGTACCGACGTTTCCAAAGACAGCGTTGCGCACTTCTTCTTCCATTTGCTCAATATACTGGTGCGCTATGGTGAGGTTGAGCTTGTACTTGCGCGCTTCAGAAAGAATGTTCGCAAACGCTTCGTTTGCAAACGACTGAAACTCGTCAACATAAAAGTAAAAGTTCGGCATTGCCTTAAGCTCCGACGCTTGCATGTCGGCACGCGACATTGCAGAAAGATAAATCTTTGTGATGAGCATCGAGCCGAGTAGGTTCGCATTTGTTTCACCGATGAGACCTTTCGACAGGTTTACGATGAGAATCTTGCGATCGTCCATAAAACTGCGCACATCAAACGAAGATTTCGGCTGACCGATGATATTACGAATGAGCGGGTTCGCCGTAAACTGGCCTATTTTGTTTTTGATAGCGTCCCCCGCTTCCTGCATATAGCGCTCGTTGTACTTTGCAAACTCATCCACCCAGAAACTTTTAACCGAAGGATCTTTCACGTTTGCTACCACAAGCTCGCGGTACGCTTTGTCCGAAAGCATGCGGTTTACACCAAGGAGTGTCGAGCCTGGATATTCCAAAAGTGCGAGAAGCGTATTTGAAAGAATGTACTCCATGCGTGCGCTCCACGCATCGACCCAAATCTTCTTAAACGTCGACATGAGGCCGGAGACCACAAGATGGCGCTTGTCAGGACCTACGTCTTCCATTACGTTAAACGAGACGGGGTTCTCCATATCAAACGGCGCAAAGTACAGCACATCTTTCATTCGCTCGGGAGGAATGTACTCGAGAAGCTTCTCAGCAGTCGCGCCGTGCGGATCCATGAACGCCATACCCTCGCCGTTTTTAATGTCCTGCACTGCCATATTTTCAAGCAGTGTCGACTTTCCCATACCAGTCTTCCCGATGACATACACATGCTTTGTGCGGTCTTCTGCCTTAATACCAAATTTCACACGCTTGCCACGCGCGTCCGTTTCTGCAAAGTACGTAATTCGCTTCGGGTCGTACAACATATGAGTTCATTATACAGAATGATACGAAACATCGTAGTACCAAATCTTGTTAGTTATTTTGTCAGGAGTATTGTGACAAGCGAGATAGTGAGAAACACTATCGTTGAAATAGTAAACCAGGTTTCAATTTTCTTTCTATCACTAATAATGTTTGAAATACTCATCATAGTTAATACAAAAACAACCATTTCAATATAGAGATAAAATGCCGTACCGTAAGACTCAATTTTTGACTCGCGCCCCCCGATATCACCAGGAAAGGGGGGCTGTCCTAGATGTATGGCAAAAAAAGCTTGTACGAGCCCAATTAAAGGGATTGCAAAATAGATGATTTTTTTCTTTCGTGTAAGTGATGCACATCTCTCACTTCTCAAAGATCTGAAATATAAAATAGTTGGAATAAACCAATACCAAGAGACGTAACCACCCAAAATACCCAACCAACCAAATAGGAATAAGCCTGAGGCTTCTATTGTATTACTTGCAGGATTTGTAATAGCAACTGGAAACGACATTGATATACCGAATATCAAAAGTAGTGCGAACTGTGCAAAATAAATCGCATTCATCTTTCGAGAAACTTTTTGACTTTCTGTAGAAGACTCACTTAATTGATTTTGTTCAGAATTTTCCATAGCAAATATTAAGTGTGTTGTGCCACTTGTTTATATTATACCTAATCGTACGAAAAAACCGCGGTGCTTACGCACTGCGGTTTTATTGTTTCTCAAAAAATCCTTAGAGAGAAACACGCGCCTCAGAAACTTTCTCTATATCATGCTCGACAAACGCTTCTGCGCGGCGTTCACCTGGAGCAACTTCTATCGAGCGGAAAAACGCCGCGCGGCGAAGCGAATACCCCAGCACAATGAGCACCACACCACTCCCTATAATAATGCGCTCCTTCCACACTGCCGGAACGCCAAGAAACGAAACAACCGTGACCACGATTCCGAAAAAGAGTACCAGTGATTCACGTGACATATAAATGAAACAATGAGCGAAGCGATTATGTTGAATTTACGTCCCGATTTTTTCTTTCCTTGAGAAAATCGCTGGACGGCTCCGCTTCACCATTAGGCACAGTATACCCCTGGGCGCTCCGCGGGCAAAAGTTGGGATATCTCTATCGCCTAACTTACAATCACCACAAACTCCCCTTTTTGGCGCTTAGTGTCGCGGGTAAGCTCAGCGATGACATGCTCTGCGGTACCTGTCACCACCTCCTCAAAATGCTTCGTGATTTCTCGACAGATGGTCACGGTTTTTTCTGGAGCAAACTGCTTAAGCGACTCAAGCGCCTTCATAATGCGGTGCGTGGACTCTAGAAAAACGACAGGCTCGTCTGCGGCTGCGATCTCTGTAAACGCAGTCTGTCGGCCTTTTTTATGAGGAAGAAAACCCAGAAAACGAAATGAATGCTCGGTGATGCCTGCAATAGAAAGTGCGGCGGTAAGCGACGACGCACCAGGGATTGCTTCGATGATTGCCTCCGGAAGCTTTTCACGTACGATGCGCACCAAGTATGAGCCTGGGTCCGAAATGCCTGGCGTGCCAGCATCGGTCACATACGCGACCTTCTGCCCTTCCAGAAGGCGCTCCACCACAGCCTCTGCGCACACCGCCTCCTTGTTTGCGTCACAGCGCATACATGGCGTCGCGATATCGTAATGCTTCAAAAGTTTTTTTGCTTCGCGCGTATCCTCAGCAAAAACCACATCAGCTTCTTTGAGTACACGAAGTGCGCGAAGTGTGATGTCTTCTAGGTTGCCGATTGGCGTCGCTACAATAGAGAGTGTTCCCATACTCCACACATTACCACGTCCCTATATTCTTCATACTTACCCATGGCTCTATAGGTGCGAGTGCATCGCCTTTTTGCAAAAGCTCAATCGAAATATCATCGGGAGTTTTGATAAACGCCATACGGCCGTCGCGCGGCGGGCGGTTGATCACTACGCCCTTTGCCTGGAGAGCTTCACAGTATTCGTAGATATTTTCTACCTCAAGTGCTAAGTGCCCGAAATTTCGTCCACCAATGTAGACTTCAGTGTCCCAGTTGTAGGTAAGCTCCACCGGGGCGTCAGGACTTTCAGGCGTAGCCACAAACACGAGCGTATAGCGGCCCGCTTCATTTTCAAAGCGACGCTGCTCTACAAAACCAAGGGTACCCACAAAAAAATCGAGTGATGCCTCAAGGTCTGACACGCGGATCATGGTGTGAAGATATTTCATAGCACCACGCTACCACTTGCTCCCAAAAAAGAAAAGGCGATGAGAAACTCATCGCCTTTCATCATCTGTTAGATATCCCTCGCCTGTTTGCGAATCTGGTACTCTCCGATAGCAGAAAAAAGTTTTTGAAGAGTAAAGTACAGACGTTTCCACCATGGCGCAGTAAGGTGTTGCCACAGTGAAATAATTTCATCGTGTTGCTTCTGGCTACCGCACATCGGATCATCAGCCAATGCAAGCGCACGGTTGTAGAGACTTTCTGCAAGAGTATCGTCTCCAAGATGCCACGCGAGCGCACATGAGCGAGCAAGGACTTGCGTAAAGACGTGATGACTTTCGATCTCTTCTTCAGTGAGGCTCGTCTCGTCTCGTTCGACACGCTTTCGAGAGCGAAAATGCTCTGCAGTTTTTTGAACATCAAGTGAGTGCTGCATGAGCGCCGTTGCCTCGTCTGGATTATCAAATATTCCCAACGCTTCTTCGGCTTGGGATATTAAATCAAGCGCAGTGGAAGCGGCGGGTGAATGTTTTTCCATGTTATTCTCCCTTTACATGTCACACCCCACGCAGCATGCGTGGGGTGTGAACAATCTAAAGACACTATACAACGTCCTATTTTTTCGTCAAGGTATCCGCTACCCGAGATAAACAGGTCTTTCCTGTTTAACAGGAAAGACCTGTTTATCTTCAGTGTGCTATTTTTTCGTCAATATATCTGCGACTTTAAAAATATCTCCCGCTCCCATAGTGATAATGACCGTGTTTTCATCACTCCGCTCAAGGAGAAGCTCAGCTATTGCCTCAAAGGTCTGGAGTGATACCGCATGTTTCCCTTCTTTGCGAATCGCCTCTGCAAGCAATTCGCTCGTGATACTTCCGTCATCTACCTCGCGCGCCGCATAGATAGGAGCGAGAAGTACTTCGTCTGCTGCATCAAATGCTTCGGAAAAATCTTTAAAGAGAAGCTTAGTACGCGAATATAAATGCGGATGAAATACCGCAAAAATTTTCTTCCCCGCAAAGTGCTCCTTCGCAGCAGTAAGTGTCGCGCGGATTTCGGTTGGATGATGCGCGTAGTCGTCATAGACCACGGCACCTGTGGCCGCAATTCCCTTATACTCAAAACGTCGCCAGGTGCCGGCGAAGTCGGCGAGCGCAGCGGCTGTCGCCACATCATCAATACGCTCTGTATGCGCGACTGCCGCTGCGCGAGATGCGTTCACGCGATTATGAAGACCTATCGCTCGCATCGGTATGTCGAGATCAAGAAACGCGCGCGCATCGACGACCGTTCGCTCTACGCCAGAAAGCGCCGCCACAACACAAGAGTCACTCGTATCTGCAACTATGTATCCATCTTCTGCGACCTGCAGTGCAAATTGATGAAATGCAGAAATAACATCGTCAATATCTTTATAATAGTCGAGATGATCCGCCTCGATATTTGTAATCACGAGCACTTGAGGACGAAGCGACAAAAAGTGCCTTCCGAACTCACACGCCTCCACAATGGCGTACTTCGACTTTCCCGCACGAAAATTACTCCCCGTCGACGCACGAAGCGAACCAATGACCGCAGTCGGATCTTTGCCTGTTCGCTCAAAAATATCCGTGAGCATCGCAGTCGTCGTTGTCTTTCCGTGCGTTCCTGCGACTGCGACGAGATAGTACGGATTCACACAGATGCCGAGCGCCTCAAAATACGTGAGTGTTGGTATACCTTCCGCACGTGCAGCAAGAAGCTCTGGATGTGTTTGTGGCATTGCAGAAGTATAAACAACCACGTCGATATCTGCAGAAATATTTTCTGCCACTTGCTCATACACGATGTGCATACCAAGCTCCTCAAGTTTCTCCGTAATTAGTGTGCGACTACGGTCCGAACCTTGCACTATCTTTTTTTCATGAAGAAAGAGTCGCGCAAGTGCCGACATACCAATGCCGCCGATGCCTATCATATGGACCCGCTCGACGGTACTAAAATCTATCTCACCCATAACGTTACTCTATCACTTCTATCTCTCCCGTGTAGTCAGGAAACGATGTAGTAACGGCACTCAAGAACGCATCTGTGTGCGCACTTGTGAGGAATCGGAGGGTGCCATTTCCAGCTTCTCGCGGCCAAAAGCGGGCGAGCACTCTGTCTGCCACGGCTATCGCGGGGTCAAAAATGGTAATCGCGGTGCCGACCTGAGTTCTGAATGCAGCCTCCGCAAAAGGATAATGTGTACAACCCAGAATGAGCGTATCGTAGTCGGAAAGAGGTGCTCCGCTAAGACCCGCACGAATGATGCCCTCTCGTTCTTCTTGGTCGGCACCACGCTCTATGGCGCCGGCAAGGTTTGGAAGCGCCACGGCGTCAATTTCTTTTCCAATCATGCGAAATGCATTTTGATAAATACCTGAGCGCACAGTCGCAGTCGTTGCACCGAGAAGAATACGCACATCACTTCCCTTAAAATG
>JAYVPP010000052.1:0-6912 GCA_043757305.1 Candidatus Kaiserbacteria bacterium | reverse complement strand
AAGGTACTCTGCGAACGCCTCACCAAATACCGACTCTACCGCACCACGAGCCTCCACCGAGCCGAGCTTTGCTTTTGTCTGACCTTCAAACTGGATTTCAGGCATTTTGATCGACACCACCACAGTGATACCTTCGAGCACGTCGTCGCCGGTGAACGATTCGTCTTTTTCTTTTGAAAGGTTATTTTTCTTTGCGTAGTTATTGATGGTACGTGTAAGGGCAGTCTTGAAGCCGGTGATGTGTGTACCGTGTTCGGGGTTGTAGATGTTGTTTGCAAACGCAGAGATACGCGCCGTGATGTCATCGACGTACTGGAGTGCCACTTCTACGGAATAGACGTTCGGTTCGACGTCCATTTTCTCAACGTAGAAAATATTGCGATGCACTGCAGTCTGGTGTTGGTTGTAAAAAGAAATAAGAGACTTGAGGCCACCTTCGAAGTAGAAGGTCATTGAGGGTGCTTCGATCTTTTCTTCGCTGAGGTACGTGATACCGTCGAGCGCTAGCTTGCCTCCGTACTCGCGTGCATCGATAACCGTGAGGTGCATCCCCTTCACCAAGTACGCTTGTTGACGAAGATGTCCTACGATGCGGGTCCACTCGTATTTTATTTCTGGAAAGATAGTTGGATCAGCTTCAAAGGTAATGATAGTGCCATTAAAATTTGACGCGCTCACCTTCTTTACTTTTGCCTGTGCTTTGCCGATTTTATACTCCTGTATGAAATAGCCGCCATCGCGGTGTACTTCTGCACTGAGGTTTGTAGAAAGTGCGTTTACTACCGATGCGCCCACACCATGAAGACCGCCCGAGACTTTATACCCTTCACCACCAAACTTACCCCCCGCATGAAGTGTAGTCATGATGGTCTCAAGTGCTGAGACTTTCGTGAGCTTGTGTGTGTCGACAGGAATACCGCGGCCGTTGTCTACGACACGGATACGGTTACCTGGAAGGAGCGCAACCTCCACGCGGTTTGCAAAGCCACCCATGGCTTCGTCACGTGCGTTGTCGAAGATTTCCCAGATGAGGTGGTGAAGCCCATCGGGACCAGTAGTGCCGATGTACATGCCCGGGCGCTTTCGCACTGGGTCAAGACCCTCAAGGACAGTGATCGACGATGCATCGTAGTTGCCCTTTTTCTCGCCCTTCTTTTCTACTTCTTTACCGTTCTTTGGAGCCATACAATTTCAATTGAAACTACGAATAGTCGATCACTTAGTAATGCACGTATTGTACGCTAAAAACACGTATTCTGAAAGCGTTTTTTTGTGAAAAATAATGGCTCAAATACTTGCGTTCCTAGTATTTTTATGGTTTATTATCGCTTGTTCGCACAGAGGGAAAAGAAATGGCAAAAGTTCTTATTATTGCAGACACTGATGACACCGAGATGCAGTCTCAAGTAGCACTATTACAGAAAAATACAGGATTTGAAGTAAAGCTTACTATAGGTATGGCCTACATATATCTATTTGATACTGAGTGGGATGCGTATATTGTATTGGTTGATTCACTCACACGAATGCGTCAAATTGTTCAGTTTATTCAAAAGAAAAAGGGTGATGCATCCCTCGCGTCAATTATAGTCTGGCAACCAAGTATTTTGACACTTGGCGCGGGCATCTCAATAGTATACGAAGTGGAGCACTTCAAAACAGCCCTCTACAACGTATTATTTGAGAAAAAGAAAAGGGAGAAGACTGCATAATCATACTGGTAGTATAAAACCTCAACGAGACGC
Source organism: Candidatus Kaiserbacteria bacterium (assembly GCA_043757305.1). Taxonomy (GTDB): domain Bacteria; phylum Patescibacteriota; class Minisyncoccia; order Phycocordibacterales; family UBA918; genus JAYQPD01. Next base: position 5,167 of record JAYVPP010000052.1, on the reverse strand, counting down.
AGTCTCGTTGAGGTTTTCTTTTGTACACGGATTGAATGTATGGATTGATTTATTTCAACTGACGATAACCGCTGAATTATCCCTAGCGTACCCCAAGAGTATTTTGTTTTCTAATTCTCTTTAGTGCACGTTTCATCCATATGCTAGAACTGCATAAAGCATCTGCCTCAGTGCCTTCGAATGTTTTTATTATCTTATTACCACAAACACGCTGTCGCTGTCTCACACAGCTTCCATGCCCATGTGGGACGCAAGGGGTCATAAAATGAAGCTCCAGGTGCAGGATAACTCTCGGGAACAGCATGGTCTAATAGAGCATACTGTACAGCATCTGATCTATAAAGATATCCATTACAGGAGCCAAACGTACGACTTGGATCAACAGGAAGAGCGGAGATATATTGAGGAGCAACATCGGGAATATATCCAGTTGACCCTGTCAGGGTTCTACCAGCAGGACCACACCCCGTAGTGAGATATCCCTGCCAGTTTCCACCTGTCGTTGGGTACACGCCATTGTCGTTGAAATACATATTGAGAGCTGTTTGCATCTGTTTCATGTCAGATTTCCTCAAAGCATCACGCGTCTTTGAGCGAGCGCTTCCAACACTCGTGAGTACGATACTCGAAAGAACTCCGATGATGGCAATCACCACCAAAAGCTCAAGTAATGTGAATCCATTTTGTTTCAAGCGATAGTGGGGCATGTATTTATTTTTTCTCAATTCGTGGAGGCTCATTCAGCGGCATCACCACTTTATACCCTAGCGGAGCAACAAGCTTTCCAGTTACACGCGACGATTCTGTGCTCGCAAGAAACAACCACACAATGACTGCTACAAGCAGCGCGGTCCCGAGGAAAAGTGCGCGACGATTTTTCTGTCCTCGTTTTATCTGAAGACTGCCGAGTAGAACGCTTTCTTCCGCGCGAGATACATTCTGCTTTTGGCGTCGCGTAGGCGCAACAGCGCCACCTTCATCCTGGAATACAACTTCATGGTATTTTCTGTCCAGCATAATCCATGCTATCACAAGCTACGTGGCATAGTAAAATTATCTTTAGCGCACCTCCCAACCTTGCGCACGGACGGCGTCAGAGACAGCTTGCATAAGTGTATCTGCTTCAGTGCCATCGAGCGTTTTTTCATATGACTGAAAAACGATGCGGAAGCCATACGACACCCTTCCTTCCTTTTCAAAACGATCGAACATATCGATGCGTGTTGCAAGTGCACCAGCACTCTCACGAACCACTTTTTCTGCTGCATCGGCACTCGTATCTGCTGGTGTCCAAAACGCAATATCTCGTGTGAGGTATGGGTAGTTTGAAAATGGTTTGTAGGTCACGTCAGGAGTTTTTTCATGAGCAGTGTATGCGACGGGCTGTGGGAGAGACTCAAGCACTTTGGTGAAATCGACAAGAAGAGGCGCGCCTGTATCGCTCATAGTGCCAACGTCACCGAGAATTTGCTGGAGTACTGCAAAAGCTTCTTCGTATATTTTTTTATCTTTTTTGGCCACATACCCCTGCTTGGATTCCGCTCCGAGCACTAACATTTCTCCCTCACCATCCTGGCCAAATACTTTACCAAATTCAAAAATACGGATGTGGTCATTGCCAAAGAGATCAGCGTTCGGGGCGTTTTTTGCGAGTGCTTCTTTCATATTCTCTACTATTCCCTTTTCACTTCTCAAATAGCCCTTGTCAGATGCTAATGCATTTTTTAATTTCACTTCGTCAACATCACGAAATGAGGAAGTGAAAATTTCGGAAAATCCGAGAGCTACGAGCGCGTCGCGGACAGCTTCCGCATAGAAAAAGCGCTTGTTTACCTCACGAAGTGGAATTGGCTCAATGTGTATCGACGGCACATGCTCATACCCATGGATGCGACCAATCTCTTCGATGATATCTTCCTGAATAACGAGGTCGGGACGTTCAAATGGCGGAGTGACGGTAAGAGTCTCTCCTAGGGTGGTATAGATGAAACCGAAGCGCTTGAGTATTGCTTCAACATCGCTGATCGTGAGAGAAAGTCCAAGTATTGAGTTTAGTTTTGAAAGTGTGAGCGCGACATCGGGGCGTACGACGGGTGCAGGGTTGCTATCGACATACCCCACTAGTGTCCCGCCACATTCCTTTGTCATAAGTTTAACCGCTTCCGTAATGCCGTACGCGGTAAGGGCACGTGAGACGCCATTTTCATAGCGAGTCGAGGCATCGGTACGGAGCTTGAGGCGCTGCGATGACTGTCGTGTCTTTAACGCATCAAAGTGTGCGGACTCGAGAAGAATATCGACGGTGTTTGCATCAACTTCTGCAACCTTCCCTCCTTTGATACCAGCAATACCTATCGGTACATCGGTGCCACCGTCGACAATGATTGTGTCATTTATGGTAAGTGAACACTCTTCGCCCGTGAGGGTCGTGATATGTTCACCATCACGCGCAGCGCGTACAGTGATTTTGTAACCATCAGCACTTGAAATCTTCCCCGCATCAAATGCGTGGAGTGGCTGACCAAGACCAAACATGACGTAGTTGGTGATGTCGACAACGTTATTGATACTTCGCTGTCCCATTGAGGTTAGAAAATCAACAAGCCATGAAGGTGAAGGACCGACCTTTACACCACGAATGAGTGCAGCGTTGTAACGTGTACAAGTAGGACTTGTAACATCAACAATAATCTCGTTTGTTTTTGACTCAAGTGTTATAGGATATGCAAAAGGATCATTGGATAAAGTGATATCCGCAAACTTTGGTTCCGATGCAAGAATTCTCGCAATATCTATCGCGACACCACGATGTGAGAGTGCCCATGCGCTTTTGTCTGGAAGGACTTTCACGTCGAGCACGGTGTCGTCACCTACTTTTGTCACCTCTTCAATCTCCCACGCATGAAATGTTATCCATGACGCAAGAATATCAGGTGACGGAAGCTTCCCTGCAAAATATCGCGTATTCAATTCGTGGTATGAAACTTTCATTTTAAAACTGTGAGACGACACGAAGGTCGCCATTATAGAAAAGACGGACGTCGTCGACACCGTAGCGCATGACAGCAAGACGGTCGATACCCATACCAAACGCAAAGCCTTGGTAGACATCAGGGTCGATACCTGCACCACGAAGTACTGACGGATGCACCATACCTCCGCCCATGATTTCTACCCAACGATCTTTGAGCTTTGGAGGAGCACTCTCCCCCGTAAGACGCATGTCTACCTCGAGGCCAGGCTCGACAAATGGAAAGAATGATGGACGCAAACGTACCTCAACGTTGCCCCCAAACAGCTTTGCAAAAAAGTACTCGAGCGTTCCTTTGAGGTGACCGAGTGAAATACCTTTGTCCACCATGAGCCCTTCGAGCTGGTAAAACTGCGCCTCGTGTGTGGCGTCTGTTGCTTCATTACGGAATACTTTTCCTGGAACGATAACGCGAATCGGGAAATCTGCCTTTCCTTCTGTTCGCTCTTTCATAAAGCGCTCCATGTAACGCACTTGCACAGGACTTGTATGTGTACGCATCACTACTTCCTCCCCTAGCGGGTCAGTACGCTCGACATAAAAGGTGTCTTGCATATCGCGCGACGGATGATCCTTGGGAACGTTGAGCATATCGAAGTTGTACTTTGTCGATTCCATTTCGGGGCCATCAGCAAAGACAAAGCCAAGCTCGGCAAAAACCGCGTTTATATCGCGGATGATATGTGAGAGTGGATGTAAGTGACCTGTTGGTTTCATAGTGTGTGCATTTTGTCAGCGGCGGCGTGTGATTTTTGCAGGTTGGGGTGAAGAAGACGGCGAACTCATTTTTGAAGGTCCGGGAGTAAGTCTTGGGCAAAATTTGCGCGCGTCTCAAGCGGGACGATTGTATGTTTTGAAAGGTTGGGGGTATGGTCTCCGTTCAAAACATACAATCGTCCCGCTCTAACCTAAAAACTCTACACTACTGCGTCAGTGAGGTAAACACTTCAGCGTAGTAGCCATGGTCGTTCACATAAATGCGTCCGCCATCGAGCACTACTTTGAGGTCGGTGCCGCCGTAGAGGACCTGTGTATTCTGCCACGCTCGGTCGTCGATCTCCACCACATAGAGTCCGTCATTGAGGAGCATGAGTACGAGGTCGGTACTGTTCGGATAAAAATCAAACCAATGCACCTGTTGCCATTTCCTGTCGATACGTATGCGATCGCGGCACGCGTGTTGGCCTTCGAGTGTAGCTACAGCGGCTTCACGTGTGGTGCTTCCCTGTCGCATGGCAGTATCGATGAGACCCTCATACACATGCGTTCCATACTCTGCTTCCGTGGTGGTCGCGCGCACAGTATCTACACAATAATAGTATGGAATTTTATCAGAGCTTCCCAGCCATGTCGCATACACTTCATCATCACCTTCGTAGAGCCGTACGTTTCGCCATTCTTTTGTCGTGCTCGCTGATGTTGTCGCCACTTCAGCGTTGCGAAGTCCTTGCTCCACGGACTTCACTATCTTTTGTGCAAAGGTACTGCTCGCAGTAGTAGACGCAAAGAGACTTTTCACATAGACATACTCGGTGTCAGCAATGAGTGTCGTGGTCGCTTTTGAGGTAGTGGCTATAAACGGTACGGTCGTCGTTACTTTCATAAATGGTACCGACGACGTACTCATTACCTGGAATACGGCAGTACCTGTCGCGGTAATGTATGGAGTGATCGGACGGACACGAGGTACAAGCGGCAAATTGAAAGAAAAAGCTTCGGTCACAATGTATGAGTTTATTGGCAAATCTTTTGCCCATGTTTGCACTCCCTCACCTTGCACGTGTACGGAATGCTTTCCTTCTACAAGATTTTGTATATACGACGCCTTTCGAAACAAACGGAAGTTTGTGATTTCTGATTCATCTACGAAAAAATGTGGGTTGGACATATCAGTACTAATGTAGAGTCCTCCAACACCAACAATAGTATGGTCCTTGCCGTTCCACTCGTACCGATAGCCAGTTGTATAAAACCAGAGTGTCGGAAGTGCGATAAAAAAAATGAGCAAGCAAAGCCAAAAAATATGCCGACGATGGCTTCGTGCAAGTGGCTCAACTGTAGGACGAGAGATCATATGCTATGTATTTTTCGAACGTACTTTTGGGGTAACCCAGAAACCCATATACTTGCCGAGCA
>JAYVPP010000051.1:0-2001 GCA_043757305.1 Candidatus Kaiserbacteria bacterium | reverse complement strand
AAAGATTTTTTGAGGAGTCTTTCACGTCCTGCCTGCTGCTTATATGTCACTGAGTTAAGCAGCAGGCAGGACGTGAAAGACTCCTCAAAAAATCTTTAAGGAATGAAATGATGAGTGAGACACCAGAAGACATAAAGGCAGAGCTTGATAGACTCCGAGCGGAAAACGAGTCGTTAAAAAAGGGAAAGGAGCGCGGTCTTTCTATGAAGGTCAGTGAGAAGGGGGCGCTTTCAGTTTATGGGATGGGTCGCTTTCCCGTTACTCTGTACAAAGAACAATGGCTTAGACTTCTTGATATGACCGAGGAACTTAGGTCTTTCATTGAGGCAAATCAGGACAAGCTCAAGACTAAAGAGTAGTTTTCAGATCCGGCCCACCATCTGGCCCGGTTTCCAGACGGGCCTAGCAAAAACTAAGCGGCACAAGACTTTTTTACTATACGGTTGCTGCCTGCTCATGATGCTCGAAAGCAATATGTTGCGAAGGAACCGACGTTTTTCTAAGTATCGAAATGAACTGCGCCCCTGCGTCTTCTAGGACTTCCTGAGCAATCTCAGCTCGCGCCCCACTCGGCGCGTTTACTGCCAACAATATTCCTCCGGATTCTACTGCTGTCTGATAATGAATTAGCGGATGACGAACGGATAAAAAATCGTGATCCCATGGCATTACAGGACCCGTCGCAAGACTTTTCTGGGGGGCGCTAGAACTTTTACTTAAGTTGTCCTCTAGGATGCTAACGGATGGGACAACAGTCGCGACTACTCCGGCAAGCCACCCGCGCATCCCGCCTGCCGTAGAAAGCTTACTGCTTGAATAGTCGATACTCGACGATCTGAGCTTCTCAACAACGTCATCACCGGGCACTGCTCCGACTGAGATTGAAATGTCCGGGGATCGAAAACTTTCTTCTCTCAAAATATCAATCGTTTTCTCGACTTCACTTCGGCTTCGTAAAATTCCACAAACCGATACATAATCTGCCATATGCGCTCCTGCTTTCTCGTGAGTTAATCGACGCTACAGAAGTTGAACATTGGCCGACCTGGAAAAGAAATTTGCTTTTCAAATCACCAGACTTTTTCTGACTGATTCTTTGCGTCTGCTAAAACTGCACGAAGAACATTGATCGGCCCGACAATGCACAGGTGCTTATAAAAGGAGTCTACCGCACGACGCTTCAAATTTGTAGGAAAATATATGATGTGTGACAACTGTGTCAGTCTGCCGGGTGAAGGACGCACATGTATGTGTGGCACTCGTGCACATTTTGTAAAACGCATGGCGCGCCTAGACGCGTAAACCCATCCGTAAAAAAAGTCAACCATCTGTAACAGCTAGGAAATCTATATGATTTGGCGTCTTCCAACTACTATTCACTCGATACAAATAAGCGTCGCGAACACAATGTGCGAGCATCTGGGTATGGAATTTACCGAAATCGGAGATGACTACTTAGTAGCAAAAATGCCCGTTGATCACCGAACCAAACAGCCTGCCGGACTCCTTCATGGGGGTGCCTCAGTCGCACTGGCCGAAACGCTGGGTAGTATCGCATCAGCTTTGTGCATCGACATGAATACTTCAATGCCCGTCGGAATAGAAATAAATGCGAACCATTTAAAGATGGTCGAGTCAGGAGTGGTCATTGGTCGGGTAAAACCACTTAAACGTGGTCGAACCCTTCAAGTCTGGGAAATAAAAATAGAGACTGAGGCAGGAGACCTGATCTGCGTAAGTCGACTAACTGTTATGATAGTCAAAAGGAAGGTGGCAGCTAAATCGCTCACTCACGCCTAAAGCTTAGCATTTTCCAGCTATTCTTCTTCGCCCGTCTTTCCAATCTTGCTTGAAGCAACACGACGAAGAAGAGTTGAGATGGTTAGGTAGGATGACTACTCGTAAGCGTGCTTCTCGTTTTCAAACTGCTTAATGGTTTCTGTAATTAACTCGTCAATTACTGTTCTAACTGTCTTCGGATCGAACCCCACAAGGAGTGCA
>JAYVPP010000050.1:0-2022 GCA_043757305.1 Candidatus Kaiserbacteria bacterium | reverse complement strand
GCCGATGAGTATCGGCACTTCGCCATTTTTTACCCATTTCAAAAGTTGTGTACGGGAAATGTCTGTAGGTTCGCTAGGATCTGATTTTGAGGGGAACTTCATGCACCCACTTCCCGTAATAAGGCCTATTTGTATCGGGAGATGCGCAAAGTATTCGATGAATGATAGAAAATGCTGACGCGCGAGGATTTCCGTCGGCGCCATGTACGCCACCTGCAAGTTTCCCCAATCTTTTTCTGTACGAGGTCGTGAGGTCGCGACGATGTACGCTGTGGTAGCAGCCACTGCTGTCTTGCCGCTGCCTACGTCACCCTCAAGGAGCCGCGACATCGGATGTTGTGAGACAAAATCTTTTGAAATATCTGCGATGGCTTTTTCTTGTGCGGACGTGAGTGGAAAAGGGAAACGAGAGGTAAACGCCTTGGTGTGTGCGGCGTCGGTGTTGACCATATATGACGATGCGGAAAAAGTTTCAGCCCGTTCTTTTTGTTTCGCTATTTGTATTGCAAATACTTCTTCAAACGCAAACCGCTTTCGTGCGGCTTCGGTATGAGTCACTTTTTTCGGCGTGTGTACCCACTGAAGCGCGGTGCGAATATCCGGAAGTGAGTACCGCTCACGTACTGCGTCTGGTATCGGATCATTGATATGATCAAGTACACCAGCCTCGAATGCGCGCTTCACTGCATGGAAAAACCATTTCGATGTAATGCCGCGTGTTTCGCGGTACACAGGAAAGAGCGTATCGTCTTGATCTGCATCCGTTCCTTTAAAAATAGAATCATGACGGTCGATAGGGAGCTCGACCCCAGTCTCGATCTCGGGGTTCGCAAGATATATTTTGTCACCCTTACCTGCAATCTTGCCGACCATTTTTACCTGAGCACCGTTTACGAGCATCTTTGCCAAGTATGGCTGGTTAAACCATATGACCTTGATGCGCGACGAGCCGTCTTCTATCCAGCCTTCTGCAATGGGGCGACGGGACTTCCACGCCTTCCTTGTTTTAAGGCCGCCCACTTGTCCGTAGATGATAGCCTCGCTTCCTTCACGAAGCGAGGAGATGGCCTGAATGTCAGCGACATTTTCGTACCGGGTGGGGAGGTGGTAGAGCAGGTCCATGACGGTCACGAGGCGAAGGCGTGTGAGTGCCTTCTTGTGCGCCTCGTCGAGACGCACAAGCGAGGAAATGGGAGTGGAAGGAAGCATGGCACTACTATACGTGATGATTGAGGGGTCGTCATGCACGAAAAATATCGCAATCCCCGATACAAATAACAAAACAGTGTATACTGACCACTGTGAAAAAAGTAACAAAGCCAAAGATGACAGGAGTGCGTGTGCTCACACGTACCGCAGTGCGTCCTCATAAAAAAGTAAAAACACCTGCGAAGGTCGACTATGCAAAACTTTCGCTCGCTCTTCATAAAAAATTACACGGTAAAATCGCACTTGCTCCCAAAGCGCACCTTAGAAATCGCACTGATTGGAGCACGATGTATACGCCCGGCGTAGCAGCAGTGTCGTCGCATCTCGCAAAGCATCCAAAAGATGTTCGCGAATATACACTGAAGCGAAACACCGTGGCGGTGATTTCTGACGGCTCAGCGGTACTCGGTCTCGGCAACATCGGCCCGTATGGCGCCATTCCGGTGATGGAAGGAAAGTGCGTGATTTTTAAAGAGATGGCAAACATCGATGCGTTTCCGATTGTGCTTGATACCCAGGATCCTGAAGAAATTATTCGTGTCGTGAAAGCTATCGCGCCAGTGTTTGGTGGTATTAACCTCGAAGATTTTGCTGCGCCGCACTGTTTCGTCATTGAGGAGCGTCTGAAAAAAGAATTGTCGATACCCGTTATGCATGACGATCAGCATGGCACGGCTATCGTGGTGCTCGCGGGGCTTATCAACGCTGCAAAGGTGGTGAAAAAAGACATCAAAATGCTCAGAGTTGTGGTGGTCGGTGCTGGCGCGGCAGGAAGCGCTGTTGCGCTCCTTCTCGTGAAGTACGGCATCAAGG
>JAYVPP010000049.1:0-7389 GCA_043757305.1 Candidatus Kaiserbacteria bacterium | reverse complement strand
TATCCGGAATTTCCGGATAGTTGTTTTATCAGAAAGTTCTTTAGTTTTATAGATATTTTTAATGTGTTCATTTACTGTGCGCACATCAACGCCAAATGCTGTTGCTATATGCAACTGCGTTGCCCATACCGTATCTTTGTTAAAATCACCGCGCAGCTCAATAGCCCCAGACGGTGCCTGGTAGATGACGAGATCGTTTTGAGGATTCTTTTTCTGTACCTTTTTCATAGACTAATTTTCTCACATTTACGCGAGTATGGGTATGCGGGGAGTGAGGTGGCGGGGTCGGCGACTGCGCCGTAAAAAATAGTACTGTATAAAAATACTGTATATATTGTAGTATCTTGTCATATGATTTCATTTTTATTGAGGTTGTGGAAATGGCGATTTTCACAAGCGCGCAAAGACGGCGCCAAAGTGATGCGCACCTATATACCCGAGTACGAGGAGCCTGACCTCGCGAAAATCCACAACCCCGACCCTTCAAAACTACAGGTCACTTGGGTGGGGCACTCGACATTTTTGATACAAACCGCGGGACAAAATATTCTCACCGACCCTATGTGGAGCGAGCGCGCCTCGCCTCTTTCGTGGCTTGGGCCAAAGCGCCACGCGAAGCCGGGGTTGGCATTTAGTGACCTCCCGCGCATCAATATCGTACTCATTAGCCATACACACTACGATCATCTCGATAGACCAACCATACGACGACTGGGATCTACGCCGCACTACATACTTCCCACTGGTGTAGGAAAATGGTTTTCCGGTCAGGGAATTACTACCACCACAGAGCTGCCGTGGTGGAGTGCGCACTCTGTGGGACCGCTCACTGTGACTGCGGTCCCCGCAAAGCACTGGTCGAAAAGAAACCTCTGGGGTACAAGTGGCGCTGGCTGGAGCGGGTATATGCTCGAGACTCCTGCCGGCGTAGTATATTTTGCGGGAGATACCGGGTACCACGAAACGTACTTTACGCAGATACGGCAAAAGTTTTCCTCAATTGACCTCTCACTCATTCCTGTGGGAGCGTATTACCCACAATGGATATTCGGCAACTATCATGTCGACCCGCACGACGCTGTTTTGATCCATAAAATAGTGGGATCAAAAAAATCAATCGGTATGCATTGGGGTACATTCAAACTCACCGAGGAGCCCCTCGATGAACCGCCGCAGCTTCTTGCCAAAGAAGCTGCGGCTGCCAAGCTTGACCCGACAGACTTCACTGTTTTAAAAATTGGCGAGACAGCGTCGTTTTAAAATTTTTAAGTCACGCCAAGATGAGGGGTTTTGGGCCGACCAGACCACTTTCGCCCACCATGATACAATCCTCGTACATTAGCCACTAAGTATCTATATATATGACATACACCGCAAAGACATTTACGATTCCTGCACTTGAAGGTATTTCTGAAAAAACTATTACCGAGCATATCAAGCTGTACGAGGGCTACGTAAAGCACACGAATCTTATACAAGAAAAGATTGCAGAGCTTGGTGCTGCCGATGCAGAAAAAAATGCATACCCCATCATGGAGATGCAGCGACGTTTTGGCTTTGAGTGGGGTGGCATGCGAAACCACGAGCGATACTTTGAGCAGTTCGAGGGAGGTGCAGAGGCACTGAATGAAAATAGTGTTTTTGCAGGTGAATGTAACGACAACTTTGGAAGTTTTGAAGCTTGGCTTGCTCGCTTTAAACAAATAGCAATGACACGCGGTATCGGCTGGGCGATGCTCTACTTCGACCGCGAGACGAAGTCGTTTGTGAATGCGTGGGTAGACGAGCAGCATTTGGGGCAGCTCGCGACCGCAGAAATAATTCTCGCGCTCGATATGTGGGAGCACTCATACATGCTCGACTACGTGCCATCGGAAAAGAAAAAGTATATCGAGGCATTCTTCGCAAACCTCAACTGGGGTGTGGTGGAGCAGCGTATCGCAAAGATGGTGTAATGGAGCGGGGCTCACGCTCTCGTGTCACCTTCCACAACCATAAAATGCCAGCGCATTTTTATTACAGCTTCAGCAAAAACTTTTGTGTATGCTCACAAAAGACCGGCTTTTGCCTCCAGATGTTTGTTTCAGGTGACACTATGCGTGGTGCCCGCGCACGTTCGAGTGCTATTTTTACAAACCTCTTGCGCATTTGGCTGGTCTACTGTTCGTAGAAACAGGAGCAAATGCGAAGCGGTAGTAGGAACGCGCTGGCGTTCCTACGGTTGTGAAAAGTAGTGCGACGATAAGCGCCTTGGTGACTAAAAAGGAAAAATATCCGCCACTGGCTTCAGAGCTTTTGGCGGGTGTTTTTGAATTTCCTGATACCAGAAAAAGAGCGCGTAGCATATGTAGAGTGCGACAGGAACAAAAATAGGAAATACTGGGAGTGTCATTGTGGCAAACGGCAGATTTCCAAACCATGTGGCGAGTGTGATGACATACGCGAGGATGAGTTGGGCAACATACCCACAAACAAATGCGAGCTGTGGCGCAAAGATACCAAACAAACCGACAAACCCTGAAAGCAACATTGCGAGAGGAATAGCAGGAAGGACGAGCATGTTTGGAATGAGCGCGACGAGCGATACACTCCCCATAGTGTATGCAAGATAGGGCAATACCATGAGCTGGGTTGCAATGGTTGTGAGTGCAATCTCTTTTGCACCAGAACGCGACGGCACGCGCTCTGCATATGTTTCTAAAAGTGGGAGGACGACCACGAGGCCAAGTGTCGCAAGAAATGAAAGAGCAAAGCCTGGGTCGTATGCAAATAGGAGTGGGTTCCACAGCACGATACACACCGCAGAAAAAAGAAGTGCACGCATGATGTCGTAGGTGCGACCGGTGACGCGCGCAAAGAGTCCGAGCGCCGCCATGAGTGCTGCGCGAAGGACTGTAGCAGATGGTCCGACCATGAGTACAAAAAGTAAAATAGAAACGAGGGCGATGAGCGCGCGTGGACGAATGGAGACAAATGCAAGACTCCAGAGCAGTGCTTCTATAAGTATTGAGATGTTATATCCGGATAGTACCACGATGTGAATGAGTCCGGCGTTTCGAAACGAGCGAAGGAGCTCAGTACCGAGTGCTTGTTTTTCACCGAGAAGTAACCCAAGCGCAAGACCAGACTCGGGTGGCAAAAGTGCGTGGTCGATACTGTCACTCAATGTTCGCTTCAGCTGTATGAGGCGCGCGATGAGCGCACTTCCCTCTCCACTCCCCACTTTTTCAATATGTGCAAACGTCATCGTCTCGGTAATACCCTGTGCTTCGAGATATTTTGGATAATTAAACGTACGCCCAAACTCTGTTTCAAACGGTGCGGGCAACACGAGCTTTCCTTTCACCTCGACACGATCACCATAGGTAACTTTCGTGAGGCGTTCTGCAAAAATAAGCACCGTGCCTTCTGTGGCAACATCATTCACTTTTTCTACGCAAAGGGTGAGATGCGTATTTTTCTCCCTGCGGTCTGGCTCGGCACAGATGACACCCAAGAGCGTTGCTGACGTCTGTTCAAAAGCAGCGAGTGTGTGCGGCGAGTACCCTTCAAACAAAACAAAGCGCAGAGTACCGAGCGTAGCGCATAGACAAAACACAGCTACCACAATATAGACTCTATCGCGTGAAAATAAAAAGAGTCCACCGAGCGCGCATGCTGGCACAAGAAACAAAAGTGCAGAGAACACTGTAACAACGACCGACGACGCAACTGCGATACCAAGGAAAAATCCAAGCACCGCCGCATAAAAAAGAAGTGAGCTCGTGCTCACTTCTTTTGGCGCAGGTGTATGATGCGTGAGTGTCTGAAGTGACGAAGCGGGAGTAACACTCATACGAGTTTAGTTGCCGCGGTCCATTGCTTCGTTCGCAAGCCTGTCTGCCTCTTTGTTTTTTGCGCGAGGAATATGCTCGAAGGTAAGCTTTGGAAAGTTCGCCACACGAAGGTTGTGTATCTCAATAAACTGGGGAATGAGCGAGATCTCTTTTATTTGATAGATACCAGAAAGCTGCTTCTGCACAAGCTCGCTGTCGAGCTTTATATGCACTGCCACACTCTTTGTTTTTTTACCGAGCATTTTCTTGAGCTCGTTTAATGCGAGCACCACCGCAGCATACTCTGCGTAGTTGTTGGTGCCGTTGCCGAGATAGGAGTTAAACTCACCTGCCACTTCACCTTTCGGATCAAGCACCACTACGCCAATACCAGAAGGGCCTGGGTTGCCGCGTGCACCGCCGTCGGTAAAGCATGTCCATGTTTCCATAATGTCTCGAGTATACCGCGTATCAGTTTTTCTCACTACTCTCTTTTTATTGACAAAGTGCTTTTTTACGTGTACGGTTGTGACAGACTTTTGAACCTTGAGGAGGCAGAGATGCAAATAACTCGAAAAGAAATTGCGATAATAAACGGTGACGAATTGATACGTGCTGTATTATTTACAAGCGGAATTCCCGCGGGCGCAGTTGCTGTACATCGTGGACAAACAATTATGGGTACCGATCATTGCATCTATCACATCAGGCTTGGTGTAGTAGATACACTCATTGAACATAACTGGGTCATGCGGCGCAACGAAGACCGTGATGACTATTATGTCTTCAGTTACGATCGCATGGATGAGTGGCTCGCGGCTGAGGACGCCCGCATGTTGAAAGCTCGTGAGGTGCTTGGCGACAGATACTCAGGAGTTGAGTTCGAAAAAACATGCGAGTGGAGCGTCTTAACTCATCCACATTCTGCTGACTTTGATTCACGCGGATTTGTATTTAAGGATACGAATGGATACGAATACTTAGTGTGCGAAGGTGGTCGCGTAATGCACCTACCACTAAAGCTAGTTGCTCTGTAACAACATCGCGGAGATACTTACGATACGCGCTCAAGGGCTCCCATTTCTGGGAGCCCTTTTTTCTATGAGACATCAACAATGCGGAGCCTAAGCTCTGGGCGGTTCATAAAATATGATTTTTCAATATGTGCGATGAGGTCGACAGTCTTCCCTGCTTCGAGTTTCACAGAAAATGCGTCGGGTGTTTTAAAAAATGCGATAGCAGGAAGTGTGCTGCGGTTCGTCTCAAAAATAATTTTTGTATGTTCCTTAGATTTTCCAAACACGTTGACCTCACGTGGTGTGACTGCACGAAACCTAAAAAGTGGTTTGTCATTCCCCACACCAAAAGGTGAGAGCTTGGAGAGTTCTCTATAGAGCGCATCGGTGACTTCTGCGATATCGAGGTCAGCGTCGATGCACTTCTCGGACGTATCATGAAAGTCTGTGATACACGCTACGTGTGCGCGGACGAGCGCGTCGCCAAGCTCGTGGACTTTTTCTTCACGGACTGCGAAACCGCCTGCAGCATGGTGGCCACCAAACTCGAGAAAAGAATCCTTCGCGTGCTCCATAAGGCGCACCACACTACCACTACCACCCGCACGACACGAACCCTTAAGGACACCTCTCCCATCACGGCCCCACATAAAAACCGGCACATGGAATTCTTCTGCGAGCGTGTTGGCGACGAGACCAAGGAGTGACGGCTTCCACTCAGGGTCACCTAAAACTATGACAGGAAGTACTTCACGAAGTGCTAGGCGCTTACGCGCATCTTTTACCATCGCTGCCACAACACCTTTGCGTTCGTTATTAATGCGCTCGAGATGTGCTGCGCCAGTCGCGGCCTCTAGGTCGGAGGTGGCGGTAAACACTGCAAACGCATCGTGCGGTTTTCCCATACGAGACGCGGCGTTCACCCGAGGCGCGATCGTGAAACCGATGTCGTCTTCACTCACATTGCGAGGGTCGAGGCGCTGTGCGCGGAAGAGCTCACGCAAACCTTTGCGTTTTGTCTTTTGCATGACTGTGAGACCAAAGTGCGCGAGGATTCTATTTTCGCCAACGAGCGGCACCATGTCGGCAAGAGTCGCGAGCCCCACCATGTCGAGCCACCACTTCTCCGCACCTGGTGCGAGCGCAAAGTTGCCACGCGCGATAAGCGCTTCGATGAGCTTCCACGCAACGCCTGTGCCACAAAGGTTTTTATCGGGGTACGCGTCGTCACGCTTTGGGTCAAGGACAGCATACGCAGGCGGAAGTGTGGTGCTCGGCTCATGGTGATCGGTGACGATGGTGTCGATGCCTTTTTCATTTGCATGATGTACTTCGTCAACGTTCGTGATGCCGCAGTCGAGCGTGATCATGAGGGTGGTGCCACGCGAAGCAAGTGCGTCGATGCCGGGAGTATTGAGCCCAAAGCCTTCGTCATGCCGGTGAGGAATATAGTTTTCAAAGTTGGTGTACCCGATGGCTGTAAAAAAGTCGTGAAACAAAACTGCGCCTGGAATACCGTCACAGTCGTAGTCGCTCCAAATGGCTATGTGTTCACCTGCTCCGATTGCCTTAAGGACACGCTCTACTGCGTGTCCCATATCGGTCATAAGAAAAGGATCGTGGCGGCCGTCGTACGAGACAGTGAGAAATGTGTCGGCGGCTGGAACGGTCGTGATGCCGCGTGTAAAAAGGAGCTGACGAACGACCGGATGATACGCGGCGAGCGCTGCATCTGCTTCTCCTGAAATAGGTTTCGAAAGCTCGTAAGTAGCCATGGGTGCTTAGTATACCTCGTGAAACCAGAGTGATATAGTATTCGCATGACCGACACCATTTTCACCAAGATTATACAGCGTGAAATACCCGCAGAGATTATTTATGAGGACGAGCACACCATTGTCATTCCTGACAAGTTTCCTTCAATGCACGGACAGGTGCTCGTTATTTCAAAGCGCCAACTGCCGTACATTTTTGACCTAGAAGATGCGGAGTACGCTGCGCTCATGAACACGACGAAGAGAGTTGCGCGAGCACTTGATACGGCATTTCACACTGTTCGAACGGCGGTCATTGTTGAGGGATTTGAAGTGCCACATGTGCATGTGAGACTCTACCCTTGTCCGTCTGAAATGATGACGCTTCTACCCCGAAATGAAGCACCCGATGATGAGCTGAAAGAAATAGCTGAGAAAATAAAAAATGCGCTCCACTAAGGGAGCGCATTTTTATTTCTTGCGTCACACACAAATATCTCCTTTCTGTGGACTCACAATTGCATCATAGTCACGCGAAAACATTCCGACTGAGTAGGCTCGGTCGCCGGCATTGAAAATAATTTTCTCGTTCACAAAGATACCTTCGTCTGCGTACACGGCGAGACCAAAAAGATTTCCAAACGGCGGAACACCCCCAGGTAATACTCCACCGGTGATGCTGTCGACTTCTGCTTCTGTTGCAAACCGAACATCTGAAAATCCAAAACTTGTTTTTAATTTTTTCACGTCGAAACGTTTATCCCCTGGTACGACTACTTGCACGAACGCCTTCTGCACCGCCCC
>JAYVPP010000048.1:0-7429 GCA_043757305.1 Candidatus Kaiserbacteria bacterium | reverse complement strand
AATCGCGCTCACCGGCATTCCACTCCCCTCAGAAACCATCACCGCATCTCAAAACGAAAGAGTGGTCCGCGAACGTCCACTCATCTTCATCACAGGGGGCTCACAAGGTGCCGAGCGTATCAATGACTTTATTCTTGAAAGTCTCTACGAGCTTTTGAAACACTATGATGTGATACACCAGACAGGAGCTGAGTCATTTGAAAAAATCAAAATCACAGCTGACGCACTCATTGCTGACCCAGCACTCAAAGCGAGGTATACGGTCATACCATTTCTCCAACCAGTAGAATTCAAAAAAGCTCTCCACGAAGCTACTCTTGTGGTCGCACGCGCAGGCTCAAACACCATCGCAAACATAGCTCTTTTTGGAAAACCGTCAATACTCATACCTATTCCAGAAGAAATCAGCCAAGATCAGCGTAGTAATGCATATGCCTACGCCCGCTTTGGTGCAGCGGTTGTGATGGAAGAGGCAAACCTCACGCCACATCTTTTCATTTCAGAGATTGAGCGCATCATCAACGACACAGGCATCCAAGACCGCATGAGAGATGGGGCAGCACATTTTATTTTTCCTCAAGCATCAGACACTCTCGCGCGGGCATTACTCGATATAGGAATAGAACATGGAAGCTAAGAAAGTCATTACACGTATTGCACCAAGCCCTACCGGACACCTTCATATCGGCACTGCTCGTACAGCGCTTTTTAATTATCTCTTCGCGCGCAAGCACGGCGGCACATTCATCATTCGAAGTGAAGATACCGACAAAGTACGTAGTACAAAAGAATTTGAAAATGGAATCCTCGAAGGCCTCGAGTGGCTTGGCTTTGAAGCGGATGAGTTTTATCGGCAGTCAGAGCGCGGGGCTATCTATCGCAACCATCTCGAGACACTCATCGAGTCTGGCAAGGCATATATTTCTAAAGAAGATTCAAAGGCGAACCCAGGCACTGAGGTAGAGGTCGTGCGTCTACGAAACGAAAACCGTGTAATTACTTTCTATGACGAGATCCGTGGTGATATTTCATTCGATACCACTGAACTCGGCGATTTTGTGATCGCTCGCTCGCTCGACGATGCACTCTATCATTTCACCGTTGTCGTTGACGACTTCCTTTCTGGTGTCACGCATATCATTCGAGGCGAGGACCACATTTCAAATACTCCGCGTCAGATACTCATACAAGAAGCTATCGGCGCACCTCGCCCGCTCTACGCGCATTTGCCACTCATCCTTGCTCCCGACCGCTCAAAGATGTCAAAACGTCATGGCGCAACATCTATCGCAGACTACCGCAACGAGGGTTTCATAGCTCCCGCGATCATAAACTACCTCGCGCTCTTGGGCTGGAATCCGGGCACAGAGCAAGAAGTTTTTACACTCACAGAGCTCATTCCTGCTTTTGACCTTGACCATATACAGAAAGGCGGTGCGGTGTTTGATCGTGAAAAGTTTCTATGGTTCAACCGCGAGCATCTCCGCAAGCTCTCCGATGCTGAGCTCGTTGATACAGTCATGGACGTCATCCCGGGAGACGCTCGTGCACAGGTCGACAACGCCGCCATTCTGCGCCTTTTACCACTTATCCGTGAGCGGGTGCAGACACTCAAGGACATTGAGACTGGCGTTGTCGACGGTGAGTTTTCTTTTATGTTTTCGTCTCCTGTATATGATGTCTCGCTTCTTAAGTTCAAAAAGGACCCAGACCTCCGCGCTGTGCTTCCACGCCTCGAGATAGTGCAGACGCTACTTCAAGCTATCTCGGACTATCCTTCAGTCGATGAAGCGAAAGTAGCTCTGTGGGACTACGCAGAAACAGTTGGGAGAGGCGAAGTGCTCTGGCCACTCCGTATTGCACTTACAGGAAAAGAGCGCTCAGCAGACCCGTTTACTGTCATTGCATGCATTGGCAGGGAAGAATCTCTAAAACGTATCCGCACTGCGTGTGCTACCATACAAAATACATGAGGCGCATATCGATACTACTTTCACTTTCTTTTTTCTTCATCATCGCTCTAGCAACTAGTGGGTTCATTACACCCACCACTGTGGGTGCACAACAGTCCGAAGTTGATCGTTTGAAAACCGAAATCACTGCTCGAAACTCACGGTTGGGCGACATCGAGAAAGACATCGCTCAGTATCAAAAAGATCTGACCAAAGTAGGTGCACAAAAGAAGACCCTCCAAAGCGCTATCGATCAGCTCGAGCTCGAACGTAAAAAAATAAAAGCTGATATTTCCTATACTGAAAATAAAATCGGCTTTACTGATCTTGAAATTTCAAAAATAAATCTCGATATAGATTCGACTACAAAAGACATACTTAAAAATCAAAACGCTATCGGCGAAGTGCTTGCTAGAGTGGGGAGTAATGACAAAGAAACACTTCTTCAGACATTTTTGCGACATACGACTCTTTCAGAGTTTTGGGGTGATATGACTACCCTTGAAAGTTTGCGCACCACGCTTGGTGATGAGGTTAAAAAGCAAGCCTCACTCAAGGCACTTCTCGAAACGAAGCGAAACGAACAGCAAGATAAGCGCTCAAGACTTCTCAATTTAAAGAATGACTATTCTGATCAACAAAAAATTCTTGAAAATAATAAATCTGAAAAAAGTCGCTTACTGACTGACACAAAGAGTAAGGAGGCAAACTACCAAGCAATTCTTGCAGCGAAAAAGAAAGACCGAGAGACAATCGTAAAGGAGTTACGTACGTTTGAGTCACAGCTTAAATTTATTCTCGATCCAAACTCTATTCCAAAACCTGGTACCGCTGTCTTTACGTGGCCAGTGGCGCACAACATTATTACGCAACTTTTTGGTGGCACCGAGTTTGCAAAATCGCATTCGAATGTGTATGCAGGTCGTGCCTACCATCCTGGTATCGACATTGGTGTCCCGCGCGGCACAAAAATATATGCACCGCTTGCGGGAGTTGTTCGAGCTACCGGCAACACCGACGCAGTATCTGGCTGTTACTCATGGGGTAAGTGGACGCTCATCGACCACCAGAATGGCCTTGCGACGCTCTATGCACATCAGGACGTTATCAATGTGTCTCCGGGACAAAGCGTCGAGCAGGGAGATGTCATTGGCTACAGCGGCAATACTGGCTACTCAACAGGCCCACATCTTCATTTCACGGTCTATGCAAAAGCCGGTGTTTCTGTGCGAAAGTTTAGTGAAATCAAAACTGCGACAAACTGTGGTGCTGCCACAACTCCAGTAGCCGCTACTACTGCATATCTCGACCCTATGCTCTACCTCCCCAAGCCCTAAAACTCAGCTCTGCCTGAAGTGCTACTTCACTACCCACTCACTCTGTGATGCCATTTTCCGTTCAAATACTGACGCCAGGCGGATTTTTTTAGCAATACGTTTTGGCACAAGAGGGTAGTGAGGGTGACTATTTAAGTGATCATCCAAATAAAAGAGGGGCTGCTCGTCGGTTACCCACGTATCGCCCAGGGTGCGAAGGTCAAACGGCTTTGAGTACGATACGAGTGTTTTTTCACCTGTTTTTATTAAGAAATACTCATGATAGTACGAAAGTGCGAGCTCGCGAACTGTTTTGTAGATAGGGTCACGATATCGTAAGACAGCATGGTTCGTTTTTGAAATTGCTCCCCAGTACGCACCGTCTTTAAAAAGTGTGACAACATGCTCATCATCATGTTGTTTTGTCTTAAGATCAAGCAAGAGTGGCTTTTTACCCTGAAGCCACAGCGCCGTAGCTGCAAGGAGAGCGCCTTCTATACAATGTGCTTTCTTCTCACGCAGTACTACGCGTGGGGAGAAGTGTGTATCACCTTTGGTTTCAAAGTTGATGGGTAACCAGTCGAGATACTCTTGTATGAGAGCAGGAGTTTTTAATTTTCGCAGCAACGATTCTTCGTCTCTGGTAAGGCCAAACATACTACTAGTATATCAAGCACTTGTAACTTTCGTTATGATATAAAAAGTCGCCAAACATGTTTGTTATACTATACGCATGTCAACTCACAAAGATGCGCACATGGGGCATATACACCTCTCTAGATAGTCATGGCGCATCCCTTTGAAAAAATATTCGAAACAGCCCTCAAAAAAAGTACTTCGGAGGAAAACGTAGTGCTTATTGAAGCTGAAAAGATTTTAAAAAAAGGCTATGACAAAGCCGAGATTTATACTGTGCTAAAGAAATTGCAGCAAAGTCTTATTCTTGATACCGATGAACGTATTGTCGCGGAAGCAGTTGAAGAATTTGGTCGCCACCTCGATGTATAATTGGCTTATGTTCACCATGTCACAAAGTCTCTGTGCAGGCGTATTACTAAGTAAGCGCAGTACGCTGCGCAGCAGCCATGGAAGATACTAACGCTTTTACGACAGACGAGTCGCACGAAGCGCTCTATACAGAGTTATTTACACCACTCTTCCGGTATTTCGTATTTCGTACCAGAGATAAGGATGTAGCGGAAGATCTTACTCAGTCTACGTTTCTTAAGTTTTTACTGCAGGAACGGCGACCTGAAGAAAGACTGCATGCTACACGCTTGCTCTATACCATTGCAAGAACGACACTCATAGACTATTACCGAGCAAAAGCGAGAAAGCCTCTAGAAAGCCTAGAAGCAAGCAATATAGATCCTGCAAGTGGGGAAGAAAGTGCAGAAATAGCATACAGCATGAGAGAAGATATCGCGTATGCAAAAGAACTACTTTCAGAACTTTCTGACACCGAAGAAGAAATAGTGACGCTTAGAATCATTGCTGAAATGAAGTATGCCGATATTTCTCGCATCACCGGTCATACTGAAGCAAATATCCGACAGATATACTCACGAGCTATAAAAAAGCTCAGGCGTAACGCACAAACACCGTAAGTCGCGACCACAACATATGGAATACACTACTACAATAGAAGAAAATATAAGAAGCCGCATGAAGCGTGTAGTACCTTCTCGCGCAATGTTTGAAGCTACCCTTGTTCGTGTCACAAAAGAAGAAAGTCTACGTTCTGTATATATGAAGGTAATGCCTTCACCGTACCAATCACTTGTCGCGCGCGCATCCGCTCGCTCGACACAGATCGGCTTATCAGTTGTAGTAATTGCTTTCATTGCCGTACTCACTCTCCGATCTGGAGACTACAGTACTCTCGAGCGTGTCGGCACTCCCGCTACTGAAGTCAATGCTCCTGTAGCTGTCGATTCTCCTGTACAGGGAGAAGAATCGACAGACCAGATTGTGGCAACGCTCATGACTGATGCTGACATTGAAGCAACACTCGGCGATTCTGAGGAAAATGAAGGCATTGCCCTTACCCAAGATTTAAGAGATTATACAATTATTTAAAACACAATGAAAAAATCACTCTATACAAAAGTAGCCACTGGTGCACTTGGCATCATGATGATGACCGCACCACTCGCAACATTTGCCGCAACAACTACACAAGACGGAAAGGGAGGTGTGGCTGCAAATTTTTGTACAAATGTTGATGCTGCGGGTGCAAAAATTATTTCTACTATAGATACAAAAACAGGAACAATCACCGCGCGGAGCACAAAGCGCCTTGCAACACTTTCAGAGAATCGCCAGAAGCGCGATGAAACACTCAGCACAAAGCGTGCAGAGCGTGACACCGCTCTTGATGCACACTACACAAAGCTCATGGTAAAGGCAGATACTGATGCCAAGAAAGCAGCTGTAACTACGTTTAAGACCACGACCGATACTGCTATCAAGACACGTCGTGATGCTATCGACGCTGCCATCAAGGCCTACCGCACAGGTGTCGACGACCTTGTTTCAAAGAAATTTGGAGCACTTGACGCAGACCTTGCAACGCTCAAAACCGCTGCAAATGCTGCGCTCACCAAGGCCAAGAGCTCGTGCGCATCAGGTACAGACAGCAAGACTGTCTACACGACCTTTAGAAGCGATGTCCGAGCAGCCCGTGATGCCTACAAGACGAGCCACACAGAGACCAAGATAAACGCAGATATCAAAGCGCTCGGTACAACTCGAAAGACTTCAGTAGAAGCTGCCATTGCATCATTCAAGAATACAATGACTGCTGCGCGCGCAACGCTCAAGACTGCACTCGGCGTAAAATAAATAAGAATAACGGCCCGCAAAAAAGCACCCTACGGGTGCTTTTTTGCGGGCATGTATTGTTGAGTACTTATTTTCCTATGTCACCATCGCCGTCGATGTCGACACCTGTCTTTTCTTCGGCCATATTGACTACCATGTTCATCACACCTCCAAGGCCTTTTTCTTTTGCCATAAGCTCAACTTCACCAACTTTTCATGCGCAAGGTTTCCCACGACCCCCATGATACTGCTGGCGAGCGGGTTTGCGGCAAGTTTCTCTGCCTCTGCTTTGAGTTCTTCTGAGTTGAGAGTATCTTGAATATCCATAGAATATATTTATTTTATAATTATAATACCGTGCAGTATAGCTTTAACGTGAAATATATCAGTAGTGTAGATACTGTGTATACTCTTTAATATGTACTCTAGCCTTATCCCATTGTATCTAGTTTTTCTGCTGCTTCTGGAGTAGATACTGTTTTACTCATCACAAAAAACCGTATGATGCCTAACCCTACGACCCAGTATACGAACATAGCGAGGACAGTGGTCCACTCAAATATATTTCCTGATGAAACTACCGTGGGATGGAATACTGTCATAAAAGGTGCTACAAGCGGATATGAGATGCCGTACACCAAACTTGAAAAGCCTGCATAAGGATTTGCATCCAAAAGCTTTAAGAATAGGCGGAAAGCAAGCATGACTTCTATGAACGTAACTATGTACCACACGATCTGACTCGAGCGAAAGAGTGGCTTTGTTGTTGAAGAGTTATATGCATCCATACATAATATATGTTTGTCTTGTAATATCGCTTATTATAACACCTTGAAAACGGTATGCCAGACATAGCTGAGCAAAGAGAGTATACCAGCGATCCAATAGTAACCACTATATATTTGCACTCTATTGTACATAGCGTACTGTGATAATGTATCCTAGAAGGTGTTTACTTACGTAAGTAAACAACTACACGTTAAACCGCGACTTTAGAAGTTATATAAAAAATATGCTCTGGACAATCATCGTTGTACTTTTTGCACTCTGGCTTCTTGGTTTTAGTTTTAAAATTGGCGGTGGCTTAGTGCACATACTCCTTGTCATAGCTGCAGTGGTTTTGATCATACGATTTATTTCCTAAGTCATGACAGCGGAGGAAACAAAGAGCGTCCTAAGATTCTCTCTTTGTACACACTCCGCGACCAGGACTCTTTCTTACAGAACAGTGTGAGTTGTCGATATTTTGTTTTCTTGCGTCACAAAATATCTGGCAACCCTTTCGAGTCCTGGTCGCGGAGCAAACTAAAACACGCCCTTAGGGGCGTGTTTTGTTTA
>JAYVPP010000047.1:0-2038 GCA_043757305.1 Candidatus Kaiserbacteria bacterium | reverse complement strand
TGGAGCAGGAGCGTGAGCGCGGCATCACGATCACTGCGGCTGCTGTATCGTGTTTTTGGACACCAACGTACGTTCCTGATAAGAAAGATAAAGATCAGAAGATCAGCTTTAATATCATCGACACTCCTGGACACATCGACTTTACGGTAGAAGTGAAGCGTTCACTTCGCGTGCTCGACGGCGCGGTGGTAGTGTTCGACGGTGTTGCCGGCGTGGAGCCACAGTCAGAAACAAACTGGCGTTACGCAGAAGAAGCACAGGTACCCCGTATCTGTCTCATTAACAAGATGGATCGCACAGGCGCTTCATTTGAGCGTTCATTCGCATCGATCTTGTCTCGTCTTTCGAAGAAAGCGGTGCCCGTACAGCTCCCGATCGGCGCTGAGGATCAGTTTGCTGGCGTCATCGACCTCATCACGATGCAGGCGTACAAGTTTGAAGGCGATATGGGTATAGATGTTATACCGTACGAGATTCCTGCTGAATATGTGGATGCTGCAAAGAAGGCTCGCGGCGAAATGCTCGAGAAGATCGTTGAAACAGATGACGTCATGATGACTGCATATCTCGATGGTGTTGAACCAACACTTCCTGAGCTTAAGCGCATACTTCGCAAGGCAGTCATCGCAAATAAAATTTTCCCGGTGATGACTGGCTCAGCTCTCAAGAACAAAGGTGTACAGCTCGTACTCGATGCCGTTGTGGACTACCTACCATCCCCACTTGATATCCCACCACTCCGGGGTACAAACCCAGATACTGGTGTTGATGAAACACGACGTGCCGCTGACGACGAATCATTCTGTGCACTTGCGTTTAAGCTCCAGACCGACCCATTCGTGGGCGCGCTTACCTTCTTCCGTGTCTATTCTGGTGTGGTTAAAGCTGGCTCATATATATACAACGCAAACACGGGCAACAAAGAACGCCTCGGACGTATCGTTCGTCTCCAGGCCGACAAGCGTGAAGAAGTAACAGAAGTCTACGCAGGTGATATTGCCGCTGCAGTGGGACTCAAGGAGGCAAAAACATCACATACTCTTTGTGACGAAGAGCACCCGATCGTACTTGAGCAGATTGTCTTCCCAGAGCCAGTGGTTGCGATGCGCGTAGAACCAAAGACAAAAGCTGACCAGGAAAAGATGGGTACGGCGCTCAAGAAGCTTTCTGACGAAGATCCAACATTCCGTATCTCGACTGATGCAGAGACCATGGAAACTATCATCGCAGGTATGGGTGAACTCCACCTTGAAATCATGGTTGATCGCATGAAGCGAGAGTTCAACGTCGAGGCAAACGTTGGCAAGCCACAAGTTGCGTATCGTGAAACTATTCGTCGCAGTGCTGAAGCAGACTACAAGTACGTAAAGCAGTCGGGTGGTAAGGGTCAGTACGGTCACGTAAAGATCCGCATCAGCCCAATGAAGATGCTTGAGGAAGGCGAAGAGCTCAAGAAAAACGTAAAGCGCTACGACGACTTTGAATTCATCAACAACATCAAGGGAGGCGTGATTCCAAACGAATACATTCCTGCAGTTGAAAAGGGTGTGAAGGAAGCACTCGATCGTGGTACTGTTGCTGGGTTTAAGATGGTGAACGTTTCATGTGAGCTCTACGACGGCTCGTATCACGACGTAGACTCTTCTGAAATCGCCTTCAAGCTTGCGGCTATCAATGCCTTCAAGGAAGCCGCAGAAAAAGCCGACTCTGTGCTCCTCGAACCAATCATGAAGATTGAGGTGGTAACCCCTGATAAGTTCATGGGTGACATCAACGGAAACCTAGCCTCTAAGCGTGGCCAGATCGAGAGCATGGACGCTCGCGACATGGTGCAGGTCATCAATGCAAAGGTACCGCTTTCAGAAATGTTTGGGTACACGACGACACTTCGCTCGATGACCGAAGGTCGCGCATCGATGACAATGGAGTTCGATCATTATGAAGTGGTTCCACCAAACGTTGCGATGACCATCAAGGAAGCTCGAAAATAATCGAAGTCCCTGATCGGGAAAAAGAAAGCAAGAGACGAAAACAGCTG
>JAYVPP010000046.1:0-7524 GCA_043757305.1 Candidatus Kaiserbacteria bacterium | reverse complement strand
TGAATGCGGTGAATGATATTTTGTTTCGAACAACGACCAATAAAACTGCAACAAAGTATACTGGAGTCTTAAAAAAGGAAGTCTCAGGCAAACTAGCTCTTTTAGAGCCGACAGACTGGTATGCCGTTGTTGAAATCTCTTTTGCCGACCTCACTGAAAACAGCCGCCGTGATCTTATCGTTTTGGTATCTGTTGCTCTATTCCTCGTGCTGCTTTTCGTCTATACGATATATGTATTTCATAAGAACCTTGTGCGCCCCCTCACTATTTTTAAAAAAGCAGTTTCAGAACTTTCGGAAGGTAACTATACAACGCGTATCTTTATACCAGTCCGTAATGAGCTCGCGCTCCTTGCGGATGTCATGAATAAAATGGCTGCTTCTATTGAGTCACAAACAACAGAAAATGTTTCAAAATTGAAAAAAACTATCACTGATCTCGACAGAAGTGCCAAGACACTGATGCGCCGTGATGAAGAATTATCAAAAGCCAACGAACGGCTCATGACGCTCGATCATGCTAAGTCAGAGTTCGTGACGATTGCAGCTCATCAGCTTCGTACACCACTTTCAGCGCTCAAATGGGCGCAACAGATGCTTCTTGATGGAGAAGCGGGAGCAGTCACTGAACCGCAGCGACTACTCCTAGGACAGTCACAAGAAAGTGTGCGTCGCATGGTGGTATTGGTCAATGATCTTCTTGCTGCGGATCATCTCGAGTATGGAAAAGTGGTCTATAAATTTATATCTGCATGCCCAGAGGATATTTTGCAAAGTATGGCTGCGGAACTTAAACCCATGGCCGATGAGCGACATATCTCCCTTGTATGTGATTTCCAGGGGAAGAGAAGCAATGTACAAGTAGATGCTGAGCGTCTCAAGGAAGCATTTCTCAATATTATTAATAACGCGATTAAATATTCTCCCGAGGGTGGAAAAATCGTGATCGCATCAACCTATGGCATGGGAAAGGTGTCATTTTCCATCACTGACTCCGGCATAGGTATACCGCTTGCAGATCGTGAGCGTTTGTTTGAAAAATTCGTCCGTATGGAAAATGCTAAAAAAGTGGACGCAAATGGCTCTGGCCTCGGCTTGTTTATTGCCAAAAAGATTGTCGACGCCCACGGGGGTGCTATTTGGTTTACGAGCAATGAAGGAGCGGGCACTACGTTCTACATTGAACTACCTACCCGTGAATAACTCATTATTATTATTTTAAAAGGACGTATACTTACAACATATGGCAAAAGATATTCTACAAGGCGCGCGTATTGTACTGCTCGAGGACGACGAATTTCTTGCTGAGGTGATCGTTCGAAAACTTACGGGTGTCGGGGCAGATATAAAACGATATCGAAATGGCCTGGAAGGTCTTGCTGCAATTCGCCAGTACACTCCCGACCTTGTTCTGTTAGATATCATGATGCCAATCATGAATGGCTATGAGGTGTTGCAGGTTATGTCAGAGGAGCATCTCATCGAGGAAGTGCCTGTTATGGTGGTTTCGAACTCCGGTCAGCCTGTCGAAATCGACAAAGTCATGAAGCTCGGTGTAAAAGACTACGTGGTGAAAGTAGATTTCACGCCTGATGAAGTGCTTGAAAAGGCACGCACGATCCTTATTTCGCTCAAGAAAGCAAAAGGCGAATCTGTAGATGAGTATAGTATCGCAATGCCGACACCACCTTCCGCAGCGTCTAGTACACCAGCACAAGTAGTTAGCTCTGTACTAAGCCCAAGTATGTCGCCAGCGGGTAATACTCCTATAAGCACAGCAATGCCTCAAGCACCTGCTGCATCAAGTCAAACACCAAATACTTCGCTCGAAGCGCTCAAAGTACTTGTGGTTGAAGACGACCCTTTACTTAAAAATCTTCTCGCGGTCAAGCTCACGGCGAGTGGTTGTTTGCCGTTGTATGTTGATGATGGACTCAAAGCATATGACCTCGCTATTACGTTTAAACCCGACGTCGTACTTCTCGACCTGATGATTCCTGGTATGGACGGTTTCGGTGTTCTAGAAAAGTTCCAAAGTGACCAGGCGCTTCGCGATGTTCCTGTCTTTGTTTTCTCAAACAAAAGCTCAGAGCAAGATAAACAGCGTGTATTTTCTCTCGGTGCAAAACTCTTTAAGCAGAAAGCTGAAACAAACCTTTCAGAAGTTGTGACAGAGCTTTATAAACTTGCTGGTAGACAACGAGTATAACTTTCATGGTCATCGCGAAGAAGCAAAAAATACTAAAAAAACCATCTACAAAAGCTTCTGCCAAAATGGTAAGCGCGAGTGTTCCTGTACGAGGAGAGGATCCTGTGCTTTCTATTTCATTTTCGACCAAGAAAAAAGTTATATCAAAAAAACGAGCACGCCCCACTAAAAAGCAAGAAGACGCGCGTCCTAGTGTCCGTTCGTTCGTGCCTATTATTTCTGTAACTATAGACGATCATACTGTAGCGAAAATAACGAAGTATGCAGGTCTCATGTGTATTTGTATTGGTGCATGTTTTTCAGCATATGCTCTGTCTGGTATATATATCGACACAGAATCCCTGTCAGTTTCAAATGTAGGATTTTCAAAACATATGCATGCAGCGGTTGCTTCGAACCCACTTTTCGTAACATCCACTTCCGACATTACATCAACTAGCTCTCACGCTACGTCCACAGCTCCAACTAAGCAAACTGCTACGTCATCGCCACCCTACAACAGCTCGCTTGATGGCACGATGCAGCCACCCGCTACTCTGGCGATAAAAAGTGCGACTCGTCTTGCGGGCATTGTCTCATTTGGTATCACTGTTGATCGTGCTGATGTAGTGTCGGTTTACATACGTACAGAAGGTAGCCTCACCGATGTATATATAAATACTGCAGCGCGCACTGGTGACGCATCATGGAATGATGTTTTTGATACACGCACACTTCCAAACGGTATCTATACACTTTTTGCTCGTATAAAAAATCAATACGGTATCTACAATAGCCGTCTGTATGCTGTAACGATTGAAAATGATCATGTCAAAATGGCAAGCTCTACCAAAGCTGTGCTCCAGCACAACGAAGATTTAAAAACAAAAGTAGATGCTGTCGTAAGCGAATTTCGTACTACAGATCCGCATCTCGATCTGCGCGCCGAGCTGTTGGCGTATGCCGACCATACAGCCACGCAAACGTATGCCACGTCCACCGCCACTTCTTCAAAAAGTGTGGACAATCGACAGCTGTCATTCATCGACGATATCGATACGACGTTCGCACATTTACTCGAGATGTATGCTATTGTCCTCCGGGCAAAAGATCCAAGTGGTTCAGAGCGTATGAGGGTGCATATTACTGAGTTTAAACGACAAACTTTAGATCGCTTGAGTACTGATCTAGTCCCAAAAAAACAAAACAATAGTGAGGCAATACAAAATCTTCGTGATCGCATAAACGCTATCATTACTTCAGAAACAGCTCGTACAAAAAAACAAGAAGATCTGATTGCATCAAGAGTAGGGGAGCAAGTATCCGTAGATAGTGACCACGATGGTATTGTCGACTATGACGAACTCACGCTCTACCGTACCGACCCATTAAACGCAGACACCGATGCCGATGGCTATCCTGATGGTGCAGAAGTGCTCGCAGGCTACGATCCAAACAAAGCCGATGGTCCTGTTCTCCAGCTCCTCCACGATCCACGCACGAGCGGTAGCGTTCGGCCTGATATCTTAGAGATCACGGGAGCAAGTGTCCTTCATGCGACCACGAGTGGCTCGGTACCAGAAAAGATTGTGTTTAATGGTCGAGGTCTAGCAAACAGTTTTGTCACAATTTATATTTACTCAACACCCATTACCGCTATTACAAAAACTGATGCAAATGGACTCTGGAGCTACGTGCTCGATGCATCACTCGACAATGGTCAGCACCAGGCCTACGTCACTCTCGGAGACAATACTGGTCTGATCGTTGCAAAGTCAGTTCCATTCTTCTTTGTAAAAGACGCAGGAACGTATACTCTCGGCACACTTTCACAGAAGACTATTGCCGCAATTGACGAGTCTCATGGGCCACTGTCGCAGTTTACCTATATGCTCATTGCTTCGTTTGTTGTTGTTTCAGTTGGCTTGCTCATGCTTCTCATCAGTATCTTTATGACGCATCACTACCACCTCCGTACGATGAAAAGAGAAGTAAAAGCCAAAGTAGCATCCGCGTAGATTTCTCTGTATACTGTCTCCTCACCCGATATGAAAGCAAAGAAACAGGCACGAAAAGATGAAAAAATAATTGTACGAGGAGCACGCACGCATAACCTGAAAAATATCACGGTAGAAATGCCGCGAAATGCGATGGTTGTGTTTACAGGGCTTTCCGGCTCAGGGAAGTCATCACTTGCTTTCGATACTATTTTTGCTGAGGGTCAACGTCGCTACGTTGAGTCTCTTTCTGCGTATGCGCGCCAGTTTTTGCGTCAAATGCAAAAGCCGGATGTCGATGAGATCGAAGGTCTTTCCCCTGCAATTTCCATTGACCAAAAGTCTCGCTCAAACAACCCGCGTTCGACCGTTGCGACCATTACTGAGATCTACGACTACCTCCGCATTCTCTATGCACGCGTGGGGCAGCCATACTGCCTTGATGTTGACGTACCTATCGAAAAGCTTTCGCAAGACGAAATCCTCGGCATCGTCATGAAGTCTATTGAGTCGCATGAGCTCAAGGCGAAGGATACACGCACCGTCATGGGTGTCGAGGTAACCTCTGCAAAGCTTTCAATTCTCGCACCAGTAGTAGTAGGAAGAAAGGGTGAGTACTACCAGCTTCTCTACGACCTTCTTGGGAAAGGCTTTGAGTCAGTGCGTATAGACGGAGAGGTAAAAAAGCTCCGTGACCGCATCGTGCTTGAAAAGACGAAACGTCACGACATCGATGTCGTTGTCGATGAAATCTTTGTGAGTGAGTTTCTTTCTGATAAAAAAGGTTCTCGAGAACGCCTCTCCGAGGCTGTAGAGCGTGCACTTCACGAAGCTGGCGGTCTGGTAAAACTTCTTTCACCAAGCGGCGAAGAGCGCATTCTTTCCTCAAAGTTTATCTGTCCTACTGATGGCTCATCGTTTCCTGAGGTTGAGCCACGACTCTTTTCATTCAACTCTCCCTATGGTGCATGTCCTGAGTGTAATGGCTTGGGAACTGTAGGTATTTTCCAAAACGACGAGTGTCCTGTGTGTGAAGGTGCTCGTCTCCGCAAAGAAGCACTCCGCGTGTATCTTGGTGGTACAAAGACATCACTGGGCAGAAATATTGTTGACTTTAGTAACATGACGATTCGCGAAGCGTTCGACTTCGTTGCTTCACTTTCACTTTCTAAACAACAGATGGAGATTGCATGGCCAGCACTCCGTGAAATCATCGACCGCCTTCAGTTTATGCTCGACGTAGGCATTGAGTACCTCACGCTCAGCCGCCGCGCACACACACTTTCAGGTGGAGAAGCACAGCGCATCCGCCTCGCGTCACAGCTCGGCTCAGGACTTGTGGGTGCTCTCTATGTACTCGACGAGCCCACCATCGGCCTTCATCAGCGCGATAACGACAAACTCATCAAGACGCTCACTGGCCTCCGAGATGCAGGCAACACCATACTCGTGGTAGAGCATGATGAAGACACTATCTTCGCATCCGACTACATCATCGATATCGGCCCTGGTGCCGGTGTTCATGGTGGTGAGGTCGTCGTAGCGGACTATCTCCAGCCGCTTCTTGAAGCAAAGAAAAATACTTCAGGCTCTGTCACGCTCGCGTACCTTCGTGGCGAAAAGCGCGTAGAGATACCGGAGCGACGACGTGGTAGTGAAAAAGGAAAGATCATCATTCGTGGAGGAAAGGCGTTCAATATTAAAAATGCCAATGTAGATATTCCTCTCGGTCGTCTTACTTGTATCACGGGCGTTTCTGGCTCTGGAAAGTCTACATTTATGTATGAGATTATGCATAAAAATCTTCTCTCCCGTTTAGAAAAGCGTCATCGGACACCGCACACCTATAACGCATCGACATTTACAGGTACCGAGTATCTCTCGCGTGTTGTTCTTATCGACCAGTCTGCAATCGGACGCACACCACGCTCAAACCCAGCGACCTACACAGGTGCGTTCACACACATTCGTGAGCTCTTTGCCGCTACGACAGAGGCGCGTGCTCGCGGCTGGAAAGGTGGTCGCTTTTCTTTCAACGTAAAGGGCGGACGCTGTGAAGCATGTCAGGGAAATGGCGAAATTGCCGTCGAAATGCATTTCCTCCCAACTGTCTACGTAGAATGCGACGTCTGTAATAGCAAGCGTTTCACAAAGGAAACGCTGGAAGTGACGTACAAAGGCAAAAACATCTACGATGTGCTCCACATGACCATCGAGGAAGCGTGTGAATTTTTCAAAGACATACCACCTATCTATGAACGCCTGAGCTCACTTATAAATGTTGGACTTTCCTACCTCGAGCTTGGACAAAGTGCGACGACACTTTCAGGTGGTGAGGCGCAGCGCATCAAAGTGTCATCAGAGCTCTATCGTCGTCATACGGAGAAAACTATCTATCTGCTCGATGAACCCACCGTCGGTCTTCATTCCGAAGACGTCAAAAAGCTCATTGAGATCCTACAAAAGCTCGTTGATCACGGCAACACAGTTGTAGTCATCGAGCATAATCTCGACCTTATAAAAAGCGCAGACTACATCATCGACATCGGCCCTGAGGGTGGTGAAAAGGGAGGTGAAATCGTTGCAAAAGGGACTCCAGAGGAAGTCTCAAGGCAAAAAGGTTCGTTCACCGGCCACTATCTCAAGAAAGTTTTATAGTGTGAAGCTGCACACTTCTTTCATATGACAAAGGAAGATTTCATAAAAAAAGAACTTCCAGATGCACCTGGGGTGTATTTTTTTATTGGATATAGAAAGGAGATTTTATATATCGGAAAAGCGACGTCGCTCACTTCACGCGTGGCAAGCTACTTTTCTAAGGATCTCCATGAAAAAAGAAGCGAACTCATTTCCAATATGGTGCTGGAAGCCAGAACGGTGGAAGTGCAACAGACTGACTCTGTACTCGAAGCCTATATACTTGAAACAAATCTCATCCGTACGCACCGACCTCGTTTTAATACACTCTCCAAAGACGACAAAAGCTTCAATCATCTCATTATTACAAAAGAAGAGTTTCCGCGTGTGCTTGTCGTGCGAGGTAAAGACATCGCGACAAAGTTTGAAGAAGACGAAATCGCATATACGTTTGGACCTTTTACCAGTGGTTCACTTTTTCGTGAAGCACTCAAAATTGTTAAAAAGATTTTTCAATTTTACGATACAGCAAAGCCTATTACTGCTAAAACTTCGAAAGTAACTCGCGGCATTATCGACTTCAACAAGCAAATCGGTCTCTATCCACAAGAAAATAATAAAGAAGAGTACCAGAAAATGATTCGATACCTTCGTCTCTTTTTTGAAGGAAAGAAAGCGACTGTCGTGCGCGAACTTACAAGGG
>JAYVPP010000045.1:0-2086 GCA_043757305.1 Candidatus Kaiserbacteria bacterium | reverse complement strand
AATCTTATGTTCGGATTCAGTCATTATGAAATAATAACATACTGTGAATTACGAAACTCCCTCAAAAGCGTCATTTTAAAAAACGGACTGAGGTCTCTCCTTGGCTTTGAAAGGTGAGTCCTCAAAGAAGTTGTCCGTTTTCATGAGTTTCGTAATTCAAAGTAAATTAAGGTTGAGGAGAGTGAGCTACTATTTCTTTATATTACCATCTTACAACTACTCTTCGGCAACAGGCTAAGGGCGCCTCTTGGCTTTGAAGGGGGTGCCCTTTGAGAAGTTGACTGTTGGTTGTTGAAAAATATTTATTTCCCCACACGAGGTGCTTCGTCGCCAAGAAATTTGTCGATTTTTCCTAGCAAGACTTTCATATCAAAGGGTTTCGCAAGATAGTCATCCGCGCCGCAATCAGCTGCTATCTGCCGTATGTCTTTATTTGCAGATACGATGATAACAGGAATGTGCTTGGTTGAATCTTTACTTTTTAGATGCTTGCAAATATCCCTACCATCCATTCCCGACATCCATATATCCAAAAGTATGAGGTCGGGCTGGTAATCTTTGGCTTCCAATTCCATTAAATCATTGCCATTCATGGTCGTCTCAACTTCATAATCAAATTCCCCAAGGATCATCTGGAGTGCATCAACAATTCCCGCATCATCGTCGGCCACCAAGATCTTCTTTTTCATTTTTGTATCAGTATTTTTCATGATTTTTTATTTATCTCGTCTCTGAGTACTGGCAGACTAAAACTAAAACGAGATCCTTTGCCTTTTTCACTTTCCACCCAAATCTTCCCACCTTGTCTTCTAATGATCTCTGCTGCAATGTAGAGACCTAAGCCCATTCCGGCATATGTCTCTTGCGTGTTGCTATTGACGCGATAAAACCTCTCGAACAATTTAGCTTGATTATCCTTATCGATACCAATGCCGAGGTCTTCTACTGTCAGTGTGATATTGTCATTCCCCGCTTTTGTGCGCACGACTATCTTGTTTGACTCTGGAGAGTATTTTATGGCATTTGATATGAGATTAGTGATTACCTGCCCCACGCGGTCCCTGTCGCCATATACGTTGTTTGTGCTTTCAAGCAGAGTGACGATAGTGTGTTTGCCTGGCGTTCGCTGCATTTCTTCGACGATCTCACCGACAAGGCTGTTAAAATCAAATGTCTCATTGTTAAACTTGAGCATACCACCTTCAATTTTTGTCACATCAAGAAGATCTTCAATAAGATGCGTCAATTTATTAAGTTGAGTATCCATTTTGGAAACAAGCGCTGCAGATTGGGTGTCATTTGCTTTTTGGAATCTATGTTCGAGAACCTGTGCATACGCTTTGATGCTGGTTACCGGGGTTTTTAGTTCGTGGGAGGCAATGCCGATAAATTCATCTTTCTGTTTTTCTAATCGTTTTCGCTCAGTGATATTTGTAAAGAGCACTGCGACCTTGTGTTCACCGGGACTTCCCACACGGAAAGCGTGGAGATCAAATATTCTTCCATCAAGCGCAGGAGAGTTTTCTTCAAACTGCATACTCTCCCCAGTCTCTGCGACACGTGCATAAATTTCCATCCACTTATGTTCAATGTTTGGAGTCATCTCGCATATGCTTCGGCCTAAAGCATTATAAAGACCAGTATGTTTCTCAAAGGCAGGATTCGCTGCAACGTAACGCCAATCCACTGCTTGTCCGTCTTCATACAACATCTCGATGATACAGTAGCCCTGATCCATGGTATCAAAGAGCGTGCGGTACTTTTCTTCGCTGGCACGCAGGGCTTCTTCGGCGCGGGCGCGCTCCAGACGGACCCCGACGCGTGTCGCCAGTTCAGTCAAGAAATCTGCTTCGTCTTTGCGCCACACGCGCGGCTGGTCGACCAGCACGCCTATGGAGAATTTCCAACGTCCATCACGCACTTGTGGCGCAGTTACGAAAGCACGTGTGCCGAGCGCATCGTATCTCCCACCACTTTCACGTAAATTCTCTTTATCCATAACGTCGATAACAATTACAGGCTGTCCCGTGGAGAGTTGCTTTATCTCTTCTTTGGTATGAAATTTCTCGAGCGCGTAATTGCCGAC
>JAYVPP010000044.1:0-7647 GCA_043757305.1 Candidatus Kaiserbacteria bacterium | reverse complement strand
GTTGTTGGTGCAGCCATCGCGACACTTCCTACGACCCCAAGCACTGCGAGCGGAATAGCGAGTAGTCCAAGATATCCTTTATTTTTCATAGTTGTTGTTGTTTAATTATATAAGTCAGAAAGATCTTTGTCTTCCGCATATAGTACGCCACTCACGCAGGATTCCTTTCAAATTTATTTCAAATCATCGCTTGAAAAGATGAGCGCGTCATAAAAATTAGTGTTATGGAGTAGATAATAGTGAACCACTTGACCGAAATCGAATATATTAAGGACGAGACCGAGGCAAATGGTGAGTACTATCACCCCACATACCGTAGCGATTGTTCGATACTGATACCCCGTTCGTGTATTACGAAAGCCTAAAAACGTAGAGGCCGCAAATAAAGCAAACAGCACCACCCACAGAATGGGCAAACTTTGTATAATGCCTTCAAGTGGTGACTCGAGTAATGTAGCCGAACCAACTCCTTCGTTATCGACGAATACATAATCCGCCACTGAGAATGACGCGGCTCCCATGAGGACAGAAGCACCAGCCAAAAACCAGAATACTGATCGTTTCAGGAGGAAATGCCACCGCGGACGAAGCGTCGTACCGCGTTTTTCAATTGCATCTTCTACCATCTGTGAAAAGTCATTTTTTGACATAGTGTAATTATAATCTGGCAGGCTTATGCTTTTGTAATATGTCCCGGAGTTGTACCTTTCCTCTCGCAATATACGTTGCAACCGTTCCACTTGGAATGTGAAGGATGTCGGCTATTTCGTCATAGTTCTTCTCTTCAAAAAAGCGGAGTACCACGACATCGCGATACTCTGGTCGTAGCTTACCGAGAGCTTCCTGTACCGCCTGCGAGCGCAAATGTGTATCCATTTCTTCTGCTATATCGAGATCATCGAGAAGTGTTTCAAATACAAAGAGACCGGATTCATCCACGACTGCCTTCGGCCGGTTCTTTTGTTTACGAAAATGCGACATCGTCTCGTTACGAGTAATACGATATATCCAGGTACTGAAACTAAAGGCCGAGTCATAGTCGTTGAGGTTCGCATAGGCTTTAATAAACGACTCCTGCAAGATATCTTTTGCCATTTCACTATCAGCACACCCAAGTCTCCTGATATAGCGCAAAAGCGCGTCCTGATACCGCACAACAAGAACACGAAACATATGACGGTCAGCAAGCGTTTGCCGAATGATGTCTTGGTCTGAAGGTTCCATCAAAACAGTATACGCGGCTCATGCGGCATTTAAGTCACAGAATATTGCAATCCAAAAATTAACAGGTACAAACTATCAACAATAGAGAAACAGAAGCGACAGTAACAATTTGTGTTTGGCTCGTATGAAAACGCCCTTGCAATCGCTTTTTCTTGAGCATATGGGAATCGTCATCGTCCCTCAGCGCAACGGTGCCCCACACCGTTGGTTCGATTCCCTTTGGTGGATATGTCACACTCTACTCCCTTGTATAGATAGTGGTGCGAGGTTAAGCAAACAGTGTGGCTAATATAAAATCTTCTGACACAACTTCTGATACTAACCTCGAGCTACGAGTTTAGAGAGTATAGAAATCGCATGAGATGTTTTACAAATGGAGTGAGTCTTCCCCGCTCGCTATTTACCACAACACGTTTATTGATGCGCGACGCAGTTGGGTATGGATAGATTTTATTGAAGATAGCTGCGGTTGTAAGACCGCTTGTCGTAGCCATAATAAGCTCTTGAATGAGTTCACCTGCGTTTGGTGCAACCATCGTTCCTCCGAGGATCTGTTTTGTCTTGGCGTGCACGAACATCTTTGTGTATCCATAGCGTGCGTCGTCTGTAATAGCGCGATCGTCCTCCTCACATGAGGATTCCAGCACCCGAAATGGAACATTTCGCTTTGTTAGCTCAGCTTCGCTCAGCCCATACGTTGCGAGCTCAGGTGTCGTGTAGGTCACCCACGAAAGCGCATCTGCGTTCAGTTTCTTTTTGAAAAAGGGCGTCAGCATATTTTTTATAATCACTCCCGCATGGAGTTCTGCTGCATGAGTAAACTGATGCTGGCCAGCAACATCACCACAAACGAGAATATTTTTATTTGTGGTACGTAGATATGAGTCGACTAGTATTTTTCCTCGTTCATCCACAACAACTCCTGCCTTGTCTAGCGCCAGCGATTCGGTATTCAGTACTCGGCCGATTGATACCAAGACGGCGTCAAATGCGAGTGTCGATTCTTCATGAGTTGTTGTATCTTCAAGTACAAGTAAGCTTCCCTTCTCAAATCGAAGAGTGTTCTTATTAAAATGAAACTGCATTCCGTCTTTAGAAAGACGTTCAAACAGTACTGAGGACAGCTTGCTGTCCTCACGCGGAAGTATTCCAGAGTCATTTGAAACCACAGAAACTTCTGACCCAAGATGAGCAAAAGCCTGTCCGAGCTCAATACCGATGGGTCCCGCACCGACAACAAGTAGTTTTTTGGGTAAGGTCGTGAGTGTAAAGATATTCTCGTTTGTATAGAGTCGCCCGCTTTTTTTTACTTCATCAGTGCCCGGTATAGTGAGAGTGCGCGGACGTGATCCCGTTGCAATCACAATCTTTGTACCTTTATATACTTGCGTACCTACTTTCACAGAGTCCGCAGAGGCAAATAATGCTTCGCCCGATACAAAATCTATTCCCTTTGACCTAAAGTATTCTGCGTTCTCATGCTCACGAATCACATCTTGAACGCCCTTTATATGCGCCATTACCTTCCCAAGGTCGAGCGACCCGTCAAGGCGAACACCGTACTCAGTAATGTTCTGCGCATTTCTGTACATACGCGCAATGTGTATGAGAGCTTTTGAAGGAATACATCCCGTATTGAGACAGTCGCCACCAATATGCTCATCACTTCGATCGATGAGGAGGACCTTCAGTCCAATACTATTTATAAACGATGCGATGTTGAGTCCTCCTGAACCAGCACCGATAACAATGAGATCAAAGATGTTTTCTTTCTGCATGCTCTGGTGATTATCGATTAGTATCATATCTTTTTAAAGCCCACCTTCCCACAAGCGATAGCCCAATAATCAACACCAGCGCAACTGTAATCTTTATTGGACTGAGCATCGAAAGCGAATCACCGAAATACACATATACGAAGGTGCCTGGAATAATTCCAAAAAAAGTCCCTAAAAAATAATCTCTTACAGAAACTTTTGTAAACCCAAGTGCAAAATTGAGTCCATTGAAAGGAAAAAGTGGTACGAACCTCAAAAATAAAACGGTTAGAAACCCATGCGCTGCAATTTTTTCATCATATACTTTCAGTTCTTGTGACACTCTCCCAGCACCATACGACACAAAACGATGGCCAACTGCTCGAGATAGCATAAACGCCAACACTGCTCCAGTTGTTGCCCCAACAACAGTATAGAGCGTTCCAAACCATGGGCCAAACAATGCTCCGCCCACAAGAGTGAGGGGACTTCCGGGGATAAAGAGTAGTGATGCAAGTGCATAAAAACCTATATACAATAACGGCGCCCAAAGCCCAAAGCCGAGTATGGTAGCTTTTAAACGTTCACCATAAAAAATATTGAGTACGCCTGACAGATGAAGAAAAGCCAAGGCTCCCGCAAAGATTACGAGGCCAATACTAAGAACGATGTACTTTTTTTGCATGACTATACCTGTGGGAGTAGATACCCATATCCTTGCTGTTCCATGTCTTTCTTTGAGATAAAGCGTAACGCAGCAGAATTCATACAGTAGCGCTTCCCCCCACGGTCAGCTGGACCATCAGCAAACATATGCCCAATATGCGAGTCTGCAGAGCGTGAGCGGACTTCGGTACGCTTAGTAAAAAAACCATTATCTTCTTTCAACGTCACTGCTTCTGGTGAAATCGGCTGTACAAATGACGGCCAGCCCGTCCCCGAATCATACTTATCTTTTGAAAAATAAAGTGGTTCGCCAGAGACAACATCTACATAGATTCCTTCCTCATGATTTTTATCATAAGCATTGTTAAACGGTGTCTCAGTTCCGCCCTCCTGTGTCACCTTATACTGCAAAGCAGAAAGTGTCTTCTTCAGCTCTTCACCACTCGGTTTTACAAATGTATTCCACGATAGAGGGTTCAATTGAATTATTTCTTTGCTCGCCTCCTTTTTGACGTGGTCCTCGGCTGCTGTAACCTCAAAGGTTGAAAGTCTATCTCCCCATGTTTTCTCTATAAACGCAGTGCGCCCAGAGCCAGTCCTGTAGTATCCATATTTTAATGGGTTCTTCTCGGCATAACGTTGATGATATTCCTCAGCAGGCCAGAACTTTACTGTTGGGATCACCAGTAGAGGCAAAGGTTTATCAAACACTTTCATAGCGTCAACCGCCTCGATCACCCTTCTTGCTTCAGTTTTTTCCTTTTCATTTTCATAATAAATAGCCGGCGCATACTGCGGGCCGCGGTCATTGAATGACCCCGAAGCATCTGTCGGATCACCATATTTAATAGTATGCTCGACGAGATTTGCGTATGATATTGTAGAAGGGTCGTAGGTTACCAGTACCACTTCTCGATGTCCTCCAGTCACATAGTTTTGATACGTTGGATTACGTGTAGTCCCACCTGCGTAGCCCGAGACAACTTTAAGGACGCCAGGGACTTTTTCAAAATCAGCTTCCGCACACCAGAAACACCCATTGGCAAAGAGCGCTAGTTTTTCTGATGGTACAGTTCCCTTTGTCGAGGCTGGTGAAGCAGTCATTTTTGTTGAGCTCGCTCCGTCGGTAGTTACTCCGGTTCCTTGTTCAGGATTCAATGCAACCGGTGCAGTGATCTCACTCTGATTTTGAAGATTAGCATGAGTAAGTGCTTCCTCGGTAGGTTTTTGTGCTTTAAACAGAGACACAGCCCCGAGAACCAGTATCGCTAGAACACAAGTAATTATTATTTTAGACTTCATTCTTAGTAGTATACGTAGTATGCTTCTAAATGTAAACAGGACTTTACATTACTTCTGTTGATATCTTACTGAAATCGTCCAAAATAGAAGTAGGAAAAGCTTTTTTCGACCTACATCTGACGCGCCTCCATGATCTCAATGGTAGCGCCCGGAATGCCAAAGTGAGGATGGTCTTTAAACATCTCTGCCACTGCCTCAGCAGACTCTCCCTGCACATAGGAAGAAAGCATCATACCGTTTTTAACATCTTCTACACCCATAGCACTCACGCGCTTTGTGCTGCCGAGGGCAATGGTGTTGAGCAGTGCGTCCTTGTGCGCCGCCATCCATACGTCCCAGTCAGCTCGCATCTTTGTGTCCGCCTCCTTGCGCTCGTCCTCTGGCTTCTTCATCCACTCTGCCATAGTATCTATTGGTGCGATGTACATAATTGCGAAATGTTTCATAATTTTGAAGTTAGTTTTAAGTATATTTATAATTATACCAAATACTGTGCCTAAAGAAGATTTTGCGCTATAATCACGGGCGTATTGGAGATCGTAATAATGTGAAGGAGTTGGGCTTGGAGGTTTTGCGGAAAATATATTGGGGGATCGTCGTGATACGGAGGAGTTGGAGTTTGAGGTTTCGCGGAAAATATATTGGGGATCGTGCTGGTGCGTAGGAGTTGGGGTTTGAGGTTTTGCGGAAAATATATTGGGGGATCGTCTAACGGTAGGACAGTGGCCTTTGAAGCCATTAATTGGGGTTCGATTCCCTGTCCCCCAGCCAGCTCGCGATAGGTTATTCCGCGCGGAATACGTCGTTTACAAGATGGGTAAAAGCGATACAATTTAAAACATGATACGAATATTTTTCCCATTTAAATTCCAGCATTTTAACTTGAGTCAATACTGGTGGCATCGTCTAACCGTGGTTGTACTTTTCGTCTGCGTATTTGGATCAGGAATATATGTGTGGCGCTCGCTAAACCAGTCTGACTCTGAAGGTAATTTT
The DNA here is from genome assembly GCA_043757305.1 of Candidatus Kaiserbacteria bacterium. Lineage (GTDB taxonomy): Bacteria > Patescibacteriota > Minisyncoccia > Phycocordibacterales > UBA918 > JAYQPD01. Next base: position 1,702 of record JAYVPP010000044.1, on the reverse strand, counting down.
GCTTGCCATGAGGCAAACCTCAATGCTTACATGCAAACATCGGTTCCAATTTCTCAAACAGCTCTAGATAAACAAAAAGAAGGCGCGCAAAGATGCGAGGATAAATTTCCAGTACATTCGGAATGGAATTTTATCGCTGGAGTGATTGTTGGAATTATAACTTTTTATTTACTCCAGCTGGTTTATTTTAAAGTATTCCTTTATATCGTATTTGGAAATCGACCTAAAAATTCGTAACGCTCAAGATCCGTCGACTTATGACTACGAAAACTCACCAAACGGAGCAACCAGGATTTAACGGTCTACGGTTCGAACTCGAGACGGCCAGCCAATTTGAGATAGGTTCAGACTCCAAGGCGTGCTGTTTAACAGAGTCGTCAAAAGTATTACAGTTAGAGCTATGAATAGCGAGGAACTACACAAGGAAGTAAGTTTTGGTCCGCCACTTCGCTTGATGGGAATAGGATGGGTCTGTCTGCTTATTATATATTTTTTGCCCCTGGTGTGGTGGGGAATTTTGTTAAAAGTTCTGGCAGCTATCTCTCTGTTTGCAGTAATTAAAGCTTCTTGGCATCCAATATGGAACAGCTACGTCACAATGGGTGCGTTTGTCGTAATGCAGACAGTATGGTTTGCAGGAATACTCTGGACTCCTGGTTCATTCGTTTTCATGAAGTACATATTTGGTTTTCTGATAGTATTGGGAATCCTCACAAAATATAAACAAATAAAGCATATAAAAAAGGGTTTAAGTCCTGATTTGCAGCAGAGAAATAGTAGTTAGAATAGACTTATGGAGTTTGATCATGGACCTGACAGATCAATAAAACTTCGATTTTTCGAGGAAGGCATTGAGAAGTATATAAAGGATAAAAAAGCCTTATCGCCTGAGATCTTAGACTGGCTTGTAGACCAAGCTTGGTATTCCTGGACTTTAGGTATTACAAAAAAGGAATTCGATCTTCTTTCTACTTTTGAAAAAATCTGTGAAACGATTTTTGCTTCCCATCCTGAAATTGCTGAACAAGTTTTTCAATCAATGTACAACGCAATACCCGAAGCAGAAGATAGATCCGCATCTGTGAGAGAGATGACCGAGCAGAAAATGGGCTCGCAAGATGATTCCTCAGCAAGTAAAAGAATAAGGGGCGCTCTTTCTGTATACAATTGTTTGTTTGAGAACGATTTCAAAGTATGGTCTACACCTGTATATGCTTCTGCAATATATCAATTTGGTATTCCACATAAGGTGCAGGATCCAATAAATGCTGTCCACATTCCTACTAGTACTAAAATTCAAACTATCGAGCAGATAAAGGATCTAATTCCTTATGGAGATATGTCAGTCTTCATTAAGGGATTTGATAACGAAATACGTAATGCGGGTGTAGGGCATGAAAGCTTTGAGATTTATGATGACGGAAGTTTCTCTTTACGTGTCACCAATCCTTATAGTGGAGAAACAAAAGGATCAGGAGTCATTACCCTGACTGAAAACAGTTGCGGAGTTTAACAAAGGAGATGCACAAGACCTTGTGGTTCTTTAAAGTAGGCTTCACTATATTTTTGGCAAATAATAGAGAGTTGATGGAAAAGATTGCTGTACTAAAAGAAATGGAGGGATTTTGTGATAACCGATGTCTTGATATAAAAGACTTTAATTTTGACGAACAAGCGCCTCTCCTACAGATATCTTTGCAGT
>JAYVPP010000043.1:0-2134 GCA_043757305.1 Candidatus Kaiserbacteria bacterium | reverse complement strand
GAGACGACGAGCGCAAACGTAAGCGTTTAGAAGATGAGTTTACACCACGGCTTGAACCCACATTAGTAGGGCTAAATGGTTGTGTTTACCGTGTCGTAACTGTTCATGTGTCGTACACACTTGGATCAACAGCTACTTATAATAGTGAGCTGCAAATACTTCCTTCAACTGGCGAGATTGTGGCTATGCCTGAGATTGGGAAGTGTGAAATTACTGGTTTAATGGTTCCTGTTGATTGCCTCGAACTTTGTGAAATCACCGGTTCCACCGCTATTAAAGAGCGCCTTATCAAATCCGACTTCTCGGGCCGTCTTGCCGTTCCGGCTCAGACAACATTATGTGCTCTAAGTGGCAAACGTGTTCTATTGGATGAGGTTGATACGTCCGAAGTGACCGGACAGCAAATACTCAAAAGCTTATTAAAAAAATCCAAAGTGAGTGGAAAGAAAGCGGAACCTCAATATTTTGGTAAATGTGAATTCACCGCAGCTGAAGCTCTTTCGACAGAGCTAGTGAACAGTGATGTTTCTGGCAAGCTACATCGTTTGGATGAAAAACAAGCTTCCGATATTTCAGGGGTTTTGGGTCACAAAAGTGAATTCGTAAAATGTCCTGTAAGCAAAAAATCACTTTTGGAATCTGAAGGTGAACGGTGTGCCGTTACCAATAGATTGATTGCTCCTGGGGTTTTAGAATTGTGTTCAATGAGTGAACAAATGGTCATACCAACTGAACTAGAGACCTGTTCAGTTTCCGAAACAAAGGCGCTCAAAAAATATTTTGTGCGCAGCAGCATGTCAGATGCTCGAATGATTAGTAGTTATGCTCTACGCGCACTATCGGGTGCTTATTGCACTCCCAGAGAGGGATTAATTTGTCTTTGGAGCGGTGAGCGTTGGCATCCTGAAGATATTAGAACATGTTCTCTGACTGGCATATCAATACACGTTGACTATACAACTGAAAACCCGCCAATTTTATCTCCCCTATTAGCGCAATTGAAAGGGCATCTTCGCACTGCTGAGCAGCCAACAGTTTGGCATGTCATTGAGCCATTGCTGTCATCGGCGATTGGCATTTCTCGTACTCAAATCCAAACATCAGAACTTTCGCCCAGCGGTCATCATTTAGCTGTATGTGCCGAAGTAAAGACCATGCTTGGCGTGCGTAAACACTATGCAGGTTTCATATATTCAATTACCAAGAGATCAATAGTTGGTAAAATAACCCAAGGAAAACGTGCTCAAGAATCGTGGCTACCATTTGCTAAGTAACATCAACTCTTTCAATATCAAGACCATCGCTAGTGTATCAAGACGACAGTAAGCCAACAGATTTTGTCTAGCTGTTTCAATTTCTTCTTTTTTCATCTGCCCCGTCACAACTCTGTTCCATGTTTCGGTAGCCGTTGCCCCTTCTTGGATTGCTAACGCTTTGTATGAGCCTTCGCCGTTTTGAACGAGCACCGGCAACACAGCCTTGATTGAAGTCTTTCCTTTGAATGCTGGATGCACAAATAGTTGCCCTGAAAACGGATCGCGTAAATCGACCATCCGATTATTCATGTCTACGAAATATTCTGCATCACCTTTGTGTCGTGAACCTAAACGCGAATTGATCGTCATCTCAAATGGCTTGTTCCAAGAAATGACGCTTCCCGTGTTTGGCATCGCAGCACGGAGCGCAGCAATCAACTCCCTATCTGGATTTCCCGTTTCGGTGAAAAGGAATTCATGATGTGTGGCTTCACCTCCCTCTTCCGAAATCACATGCAATGAAAATTGAAATGGGATTTGATCGAACGGTCGATACCCTACGAAACGAGGAATGGCACTGGGAAATGTTTCGTAATCAAAAAATGCGATTGGATATTTTATTGTCTTGATGAAAGCTGCAATCGCTCCTTCATCGACCGATGGCTTTCCTGAAATGGTGGCCTCAACTTGATTTCGCTGTGCATCACTCAATTTGAAATCATCGGGTACATCTTCAATAGCGAGTATGTTGTTTTCGATAAGTTCAGCCAATTTCTTTTTTGATGAACCAATGCGCGATATATCATGAACACTATATTCGGGTACGGTTGGATTGATATGAGTGAAGGTCGTGCAGTGCGCACTTCTCCCACGATATA
>JAYVPP010000042.1:0-2138 GCA_043757305.1 Candidatus Kaiserbacteria bacterium | reverse complement strand
ATCGGGCTGCTGGAGCGATCGGGGTTTTCGGCGATCCGGCATCGGCTGCATTTGCAGGAGCTGCTGGCGCTGCCGTTACTGTCGGGGACGATGGTGCTAGTGGCGGCCGGGTTTTCGATGCGGGCTACCCGCCGGGGCGGGGTGGCGCAAATGATCGGCAGCGGTGTGGCGGCGGGGTTTGCGCTGTTTGTGGTGAGCAAGGTGGCGGGGGAGTTCGGGCAGTCGGGCGCGCTGCCGGCGGAGCTAGCGGCCTGGGCGCCGGCGGGGGCTGGGTTGATGCTGGCTGTTTCTTTGTTGTTGCATATGGAGGATGGGTAAGTGTGATGGAAAACCTTACCGGCTAATTATTTCGCCGCCCGGCAGTGTGATCGACTTGACAGCCATGTAATCTCGGCGCGACCTTTTCTGATATAAACCAGTAACCTCAAACAACGTATTATCTTTGAAAAGAGTAAAAGATTTTTCAACGATTTTTGATCCGATCAAACAGGTAATTTCTCTTCCCGTACCACTTACTAAGATAAAGGTTTTTCTCTTGGTATTGAACTGAATTATCTTTCCCGAAATACTTTGCAATGACGTGTCTGGAACAGAGCTGGAGACTCTTACTTTTTTTATATCCTCAATAACGTTTTCATTATACTTTAGTACGTCTCGTAATAATAGTGCTAAGTTTTCGGTATTTTCAAGTATTATCTCATTCCTAGATACAATAAGTTCTGAGATATTCACCACTTGAGACGAGTAATCGGCTAATCCAGCACTTAAGAAATATCCTTGTGTTAAAGACGTTTGTTCCTTTAACTCATTGACAGACAGGTTTCCTTCTATTGTGTATTCTTCTGGTAATACCTGCACGTTATAGTCTGTCTTATTGCTGCTCAGACTATATTCTGCCCCTTGCCTGGTCATTAAAAGATTTAGAGGCGCGAGCCTTGACCTATATGGTGTATCGTTATGGAGCCGTGGGACCGAGATTTCGCCTGAAGGGCGGTCAATTATGTTGTACGATGCAACGCTAGCAATTTCCCATATCCTACCATAAAGCTCATTAATCACCTTTTCAAATTTAGTAGTATTTATTGTAGTTTGGTCTAGCTCTTCACTTTTTATAGTAAACCTAAGAAGCGGAAATATCGATACGGTTGAAGCCTCGTCGCGAACGTATCCATGATGGGCAAATAGCCCAACGCCGGGCTTCGGAAGAAAGTCCTGATCTAATTCGGCCAGCGGCAAGCGATCACAGCAAAGAACCTCAAACGCTGTGTTTAACCAGAGAAGCCAACACCATGGTTGAGAAAATGCAGCGCGAAGAGACAAGTTACCTTTTCTAAGCTGATCAACCACTGACTGAGATGAACTCACCGCCAGATATTGTGACGTGGCTTCATCTTCATTGACCTTGATAACCAGAACGGGTGTGAACTGGGTCTCAGCTAGAAATATAAGCGGCTCATCATAGTAGTACAGCACGGTAGACGGCTTGAGTGTTTTAAAGGGAAATTGATCACTCATTAACGGTAATTATGAGGGGGAGAAATAGTAATTTCGAAGAGCTTCTCAAAGTCACTTCGAAGATCACGCCAAAAAGTATGGTGTTGCGGCTGCGTTTTGTTTGGGGTGTGAAGAATGAGTCCGTCATCTGGATTTAGCGTCCCAGATGCTACATGCCACTTCTTCATATGTCGAAATGTTCTTAATGCATGTTCAACAGCAGCCAGGGAATTCCACACGGAAAGCCCCCAACACTCGCACTCGGCCTCATCACAAGTCAGGTCACATTCTCTATGAGAGTGAAAGGTCATCTCCGACAATGGCATTTTCTTAATGCCACGAAATATCGTACCAGACACCGGGACAGCAGCTTGATTCGGGCAATCGGCTGGGAGTCCTGCGTGGAACTCGTAATCATATCCAGATCTCGTCACTTTACGAACCACCTGTAGTTCCTCAAATCCTTCGCATCTTTGGACTTGATAGCGTGAGGCCGAAGGTCTGTGAAGTGTAAAGCTTAGGCTTTAGAGCCGACCTCAGATTAGCGTTCTGTCGTATAAGCCATTGATCCTGAATATTAAAATACTCGCTTTTACATAACCTTACGGGCGGTAGAAACTTCATCAAAGCGTCTGCTTCGGATC
>JAYVPP010000041.1:0-2149 GCA_043757305.1 Candidatus Kaiserbacteria bacterium | reverse complement strand
TCTGTTGAGAAGACGTGTGTCTTGGGGAGTGATGCACTAAGGTCTGAGGCTATGAGCTTCTTGAGCACTGCCTCCACGTGTGTTACGTGGTCCTCGAAGGAGGAGCTAAAGACCAGTATGTCATCAAGGTACACCATGGCGTAAACGCCTAGTACCTCTCCTAGCATCGCGTGCATAATGCGCGTGAACTCAGCGGGTAGGTTTACAAGGCCAAAAGGTGCGACCTTGTTCTGCCATAGTTCTCCGTCAGGTGTGCGGAAGGCGGTCTTCTCCTTAGCCTCATCATCCAGTGGTATCTGGTGATAGCCTGAGGCCAAGTCAAAGCTTGAAAACAATGCTGTGCCGTATAGGCGTTCGAGCATGTCCTCTATGTTACCGAGACCGTGACTGTCTCGTTTGGTAACTTGGTTCAATCTGCGGTAGTCAATGCAGAAGCGCAACTTGGTATGTTGCCGTACTATCAGCGGGTTGCTGGCCCAAGCAGAGCTTGATCGCTCTATCTGCCCAATTTTGGACGCTTGGCGTACATGCTCCATCATGAACTCTGCTTCTTTGTGCGCATAGCGTCGCGCTTTGTCAGCTATTGGCCGAGCGTTGCCCGTGTCAATGTGAACCTTCCCTACGTTGGAGGCAGGGTGAGGATTCTTGTGATCCTTGGCAAAGGCCTGCTTGCAGTTGTGCAGCATCTCTCGTACCACCTCAAGTTTGTCACGACCTTGTCGGTCTGTACCCTTTAGTGCAGGGTTTAGTTCACCGTCACGCTCGAGTAAAGAGTCAAGCTCTTCTTTGGTGACAGCGGTTGACGAGGCAGTATCGGTGATAGGAGCTCTGCCACATGCAGACACTGACCCATCGGCTCAGGGCCATGCCCAATTTGGTGCAAATATGTCATTGGGTCTCGTCTGTGTGATATTCCAGCAACTGTCGAATAATTGTCACGCAACTGCACTGGACCGTACTGGACCGTACTGGACCGTACTGGATCCGTACTGGACCGTACTGGACCATACTGGACCCGTACTCCAGTGAAATAGTAAAGTATAGCGCGTACTCTACGTATAGCGCGTACTCTACGTAGAGTACGCGCTATACGTAGAGTACGCGCTATACTTTACTATTTCACTGGAGTACGGGTCCAGTATGGTCCAGTACGGTCCAGTACGGATCCAGTACGGTCCAGTACGGTCCAGTACGGTCCAGTGCAGTTGCGTGACAATTATTCGACAGTTGCTGGAATATCACACAGACGAGACCCAATGACATATTTGCACCAAATTGGGCATGGCCCTGAGCCGATGGGTCAGTGTCTGCATGTGGCAGAGCTCCTATCACCGATACTGCCTCGTCAACCGCTGTCACCAAAGAAGAGCTTGACTCTTTACTCGAGCGTGACGGTGAACTAAACCCTGCACTAAAGGGTACAGACCGACAAGGTCGTGACAAACTTGAGGTGGTACGAGAGATGCTGCACAACTGCAAGCAGGCCTTTGCCAAGGATCACAAGAATCCTCACCCTGCCTCCAACGTAGGGAAGGTTCACATTGACACGGGCAACGCTCGGCCAATAGCTGACAAAGCGCGACGCTATGCGCACAAAGAAGCAGAGTTCATGATGGAGCATGTACGCCAAGCGTCCAAAATTGGGCAGATAGAGCGATCAAGCTCTGCTTGGGCCAGCAACCCGCTGATAGTACGGCAACATACCAAGTTGCGCTTCTGCATTGACTACCGCAGATTGAACCAAGTTACCAAACGAGACAGTCACGGTCTCGGTAACATAGAGGACATGCTCGAACGCCTATACGGCACAGCATTGTTTTCAAGCTTTGACTTGGCCTCAGGCTATCACCAGATACCACTGGATGATGAGGCTAAGGAGAAGACCGCCTTCCGCACACCTGACGGAGAACTATGGCAGAACAAGGTCGCACCTTTTGGCCTTGTAAACCTACCCGCTGAGTTCACGCGCATTATGCACGCGATGCTAGGAGAGGTACTAGGCGTTTACGCCATGGTGTACCTTGATGACATACTGGTCTTTAGCTCCTCCTTCGAGGACCACGTAACACACGTGGAGGCAGTGCTCAAGAAGCTCATAGCCTCAGACCTTAGTGCATCACTCCCCAAGACACACGTCTTCTCAACAGAG
>JAYVPP010000040.1:0-8002 GCA_043757305.1 Candidatus Kaiserbacteria bacterium | reverse complement strand
GTCGCGGTCTTTGTAAGCTCTTCCCTGGTGATGCCCAAGCTTTCGAGCGTTTCGGCAGTGAGCACCTCTTCGTTGATAGCGATACCTTTCTCTCGGTTTATATACACCACGTCTTCTCCAGCCTCACACACGGTCTGAAACTCGTGACTGAACTTTGTAAACGAACCACCTGCCGCGAAGGTAATGAAGGTGTCGTCACCAATACCCAGGCGCTTAAAGACATTCATGTATGCTGGCTTTATCGACTCGTAGTACGCAAGGTGTGACGCTTCGTCAGCAGCAAACGAGTACATGTCTTTCATGACAAACTCACGACCGCGCATGATACCGCTTTTCGCGCGCGTCTCGTTGCGAAGTTTTGTTTGAAACTGATACACAGACACCGGCAGGTCTTTGTAGCTTGCGAGATAATTTTTCATCATTTCGCCGATTGGCTCTTCGTGACTCCATCCAAAGCCGACTTCACCACCGGCCTTGAGCTCGGACTTAAACCATACGTCGACAACGCTATCATCCCATCGTCCAGTGGACTCCCACAGCTCCTTGCGCTGAAGCGCAGTCATGATGAGCTCTTGTCCCCGAATAGCGTTCATCTCTTCGCGAACGATGCGTTTGATATTTTCTTGAACACGAAGACCGAGTGGAAGGTATGAATACACACCTGCCATTTCTTTATGAATATATCCGGCGCGAATAAGGAGCTGAGCGTTTTTTGACACCTCGTCTTTCGGTGCGTCCTTGCGTGTTTTGGTGAAGAGTGATGATTGGCGCATAGCGATACTATTGTACGCGCGAAGAGGAAAAGTTCAAAATAGGAGAAAAAGTTACATTCCAGCCGCCTCCCATGCCGCTTTTTAACCCAGACCTACCCCCAACCTTTAAAAAGCGGCATGGGAGGCGGCGCAGCACCCTTAGCGGTGAAATAACTTGACAATATCCTGACCCGTGATGATAACCATCAGGAGCATAAGAAAGATAAAACTACCTAGATAGATCTTGCCAATGAACTTTGGGTTGAGGGGGCGGCGAATGACGGCTTCAATACCCACAATAAGAAGCCGGCCGCCATCGAGCGCAGGAAGTGGAATGAGGTTTACGACTGCGAGGTTGAGAGAGATAAATGCCGTAAAGCTTAAAATTGCAGTAAGGCCAAAATGCGACGCATCGCCCACCATTCCTGCGATGCCGATAGGACCTGTAAGCTCATTAAGCCCCGCCGTGCCATGAACTGTTTGCTTCAAGAAAGAAGCTAAACCGACGGCTATGCCAGTGGCATTGTGAATTGTTTCCTCCCCTCCTTTGGTTACTGCTTGTAAAAACGGATATGAAAGCGATGTTACAAAACCAGTCGTAAATCCTACCCGCGGACGAGTGGGCTCTCCTGATACCTTCATATCCTGTGGCGTGAGCTCTACTGTGTGCTCTCGTCCGCTTCTCGTGTAGGTGAGCGAAAGCGGTGTATTGCCATGCTCGCTAATAAAGCTAGAAATCTCACGAGGTGAAAGTATTGCACTACCGCTGTTAGCAGCAGCGAGAGACACTATATGATCTCCTGGCTGGAGACCCGCTTTCTTTGCTATACCGTTTTCCAAAACTGAAGTGATGACAAGCGGTGCAGTATTCCCCGGCTGTGCTTCGCCGACGATGGTCGGTACACCGATCGTATATGCGGTGGTGTACAGTGCCCATGCAAAAAGTATGTTCATAGTCACACCAGCCACGAGGACGATTGCCTGAAGTATTCGAGGTCGGTATGCAAATGCGCGCGTAGTGTCGAGCTCGCCATTTTCTTCTGCACCATTTTCTCCATAGATACGCACAAAGCCGCCGATGGGGATGATGTTGAGGGTGTAGACGGTCTCCCCTTTTTTCCAAGATAAAAGCCTCGGTGGAAATCCGATTGCAAATTCATCGACGCGCATACCGGACCATTTTGCAGTAATAAAATGTCCAAACTCATGCACCAGCACAAGTACAAAAAGTACGGCAAGAAATATCAGTATGGTCATTGCATTATTGCTTTAGCTCAGCTTCTTTTTTTTCATATGCACTTTCTATAGCACGATTACTTTCGTCGACGCGCTTCTGGAGTTCAGCTTTGAGTTTAAACTTTTCGTCTTCGCCCATGCCGCCTTCTTTTTCCTTTATCTCAATATCCTTCATCGATTCGTCACGCGCTTTACGTATCGCGACACGTGCATCCTCGAGCTTTGTCTTTGCGAGCTTGGTGAGCTGGTCGCGGCGCTCGACAGTAAGCTCGGGGAAAATAACGCGGATACCTTTGTCATCAGTCACTACCGATAGACCGAGGTCAGCGCTGATAAGCGCCTTCTCTACTGCTTTAACCTGCGACGCATCCCACGGATTGATGCGGATAGTGCGCGCGTCTTCTACTCCCACCGCCGCGATTTCACGGAGTGACATCTGTGAGCCGTAGGATTCTACTCTCACGCTATCGAGCACCGCAGGTGTTGCGCGACCAGTCCGGATGCCGCCGTATTCACGACCGAGCCAGTCGATAGTCTCCTTTGACGCTGTTGTGTAAAGTTCAAAATTATATGCCATATGTAGTGTGAGTATACTATCTGTAAGCGATCGTTACTAGCCGTATAGAATACCCGCCAGCTCTCCCTCAGGGATAGTGCGGTCGGTGTGTATTACTGCAACTTTGCTTCGTGTTGTGTAAGTGCGAGGTGCTCAAGGAGCATTTTAGGTGATGATCCGCGCGCTTCAATATACGAGCGAGCGAGCAGGAGTGCCTTTGAAAGCGACCCGCTATTTTTGACGTCACTATGGACGAATACTTCTGCTAAACCAAGACGTACTTCCATAGCAGCGTCATCTTTATCTTTGGTTATTTTTAAAATAGCACGCAGGTCGTGCGAAACGGTGTGCGCAGCGTCACCAACTTCTCTACTACTTTCTGAAAGACTTACGACGGCACATCGCGAACGAAGTGTAGTAAGGAGTGGAATGCGAGATGGAAGTACAAAGATGTATCGTGTTGTTTCGCCCGGCTCTTCTGTTTGTTTGAGGAGCGCATGCTGTGCTTCTGGGGTGATGCCACTTGCCTGAACTATAATATACAGCAGCTGTCGTTCTACAGGTTTTTGAAGAGAAATAAACGCAAGTTCACGGACTTCGTTGATACCAAGCGATTCAAAAGCACAAAAAACTATATCCGGATGTGCTGTATGAGAAAAAGTAACACCAAGGAGTGTTTCAAGACGGAGGAGTACTCCCGCCGGTTCGTTTGTTTGGATAATGACCGCGTGATGTTGCAGATCTTCTTGTGCAAGTGTGTTCATATGACAGCTATACAGATATGGCAGCTGAGGGTATAAGCGTCCCCTGTCGCTCCAGTACTGCTATACATTCACCGCGGAATGCCTCTACTTCTTCTTTCCAAATATCTTCTATTTCGGGCACAATCTTTTCGAGGTATTCATACATCACTTCGGGCGATGGGTTCGTGTCTGCAAACTCTCCGAAAGCGAGTGACTCGGCATCCGAAAGACCAGCGACTACACGGAGGAATACGCTTTCCATGACAAGCGTACCAATACGCTCGAGCATATCGTCACGCTCACGTCCTTCGAGTCCCGAAAGACCGAGCAATTCTTCGACTGAATGTGTTGTAGAGGTTGTCATGATACTTAGTACGTACGTTAGCCTTTCGGTGTTTCACCACGCTCGAGCTGATACTCTGAAATCTTTTCAAGTAACGTATCAAAAGTCGTTGTGTCGGCAAGCTTTTTATCCGACCCTACAATGATGCTCTTCCATAGCGCGAAGTTATCCATCCAGTGCTCAAAGACATCCGCACTGATGCGGTTTTGACGCACAAAGTTTGCTTTGCGTACTTCTCGGTCAGCCCTCGCTATCTCAGTTTCATTTGGCTTTTTTATAAATGAGTCTACAACCGTCATTACTGACATATTTTTCAATACTTCATATGGTGACGAAGGTAGTGTATCGTCAGAGAAGAAGCTTCCAAATATACCGCCTGCTCGAGATGTTGGTTTTGTTTTCTCGATCATACGAATGAGATCTGCTTTTCTGTCTTGTATCTCTCTTTTTTCTGGTGTGCGACCCACACGACGCGTATTGTCTAAAGCAGAGAGCACGCCAGCTCCGAGCGCTGCGCTTGCTGCGATCTCAGGAGCACCACTACTATCGAGGTCAGGTTTCGAAAAAGTCGGAGTGGTCATAGTAGGAAACTCATATCGAGGACCCGAAGCAATTGGCTCTGGAATCGGGTTAGGGACGGTAGGATTAACCTCTGGTCCTTGTGAGCCAGGAACTGGAGGAAATGGAGCAGCGCTTGCCGGTGTGGAAGGTTGATCATCAGTGTATTCCTGATCAGCCGCTTCCCCGTCGCGTGCATTTGCGGCTGCATCAAAGGGAGTTGGGTCTCCAGCGTGCGCTTGTGTCATCGGGCCACCAATTTTTGCTATGAGTTTTGCAATCTTTTCATCCACAAGCTTTTCGAGCTTGGTATCGTCCACCATGTCACCTTTTATAATCGTGCCATCATCAGCAGTATGAGGGTATTGTAATTTATCTGGATGACCACTTGAAATACCAATCTCCCGTGTAAAGTCTGGATTTTGAATAAGATCTTCACGAGTCTCCATAAGCACTAAATCACGATCGTGCCCAGCGATAAAGTTCGCACGAAGTTTTTCTCCGAGAGATTTTTCAAGATGGTCCCAAAGCGTATCGCCTTCTGTAACTGGGTAATACAGATGACCAGCGTTAGGAGCGACTTCAATATGGGGCACCGCAGGTACTGGGGATGGAGTTACCTTATCGAGGTGTGTTTCAGGAGCAGCTTCTTGTATTTTCGGTGCGACAGCGTCACGAGCAGCGTCTGGTGAAGACTGTTGCACTGCCGCGGTATGATCAAGATGTGCATCCACTCCACTCACTGAGTCAGCTAGATGCTCACTAAGGAGCGTTCCTCCGCCTGCAACACCCGCTGCCACGGCCATGCTCGCTCCCACCGCCACTGTCTTCCTGCGGTCGAGTGCACGTAGTGAGTCCAGGTACTCAGCTTGTGCCGCTTGCATGTTTTGTGGCTTGTATGTGGCACCGATGTCCATGATTGTATCGCGAACATTTTCTTGTGCGCCACGTACGACGAATTTGCTCGTTGCTTTTCCAATGAGCGCACCCCAGCCGGTCGCAAGCATGATGGCCTTAAAGCCAGCACGTGCGCCAATGGCAGCTGCAGCAGCACCCGCAAATACGCCAGTAGTAGCAGTGACAGCAGTGCCAACAGCGATTTTTCCCGCCAATGGTAAGGATTTATACCACTCTGTAACCTTTCCCATGACACCTCCGCCAACATCAGACAATGCCTTTCGCTCCGCATCGTGAACCATGTTCATCGGCTGGAGTACAAAACGGTTTGCCGTCATAGAACGAAACTGTGTCGCACGTATGTTAAATGTTACAAGGTCGATTCTCCCCGCCTGGAGTTCGCGACCAAGTCGCTGCTCGTATCTTTTCTGAATTGAGGCAGAGTACGCAGCAGCAGCTTCAAGCGCAGCGCCTTTTTGTGCTTTGAGCTCAGGAGAAAGACCGGGCGCGTTGATGCCTACCAAAGCGCGTGCGCCAGAGCCTATGCGCGCAAAGAGACCGCGAGTATAAAACGCACCAAGTGCTTCACCCAGTTTCCCCTTTTCTTTTACATACCACTGCCCCTCCTTATTTTTATCTTTTATGCCGCGGAACTGCTCACGAAATGCCTTACTCTGGGCAAGCATCTTTTCTGTATCACCACTCAGAGTTGTATTTTTAGGTGGCTCAGGTGAAATAGGTGCTGCTACAGGAGCCTGGTTTAAGGTAGGCTCTGGAGATACTGGTTTTGTTTCAAGAAAAGAAACAATGTCGTCTGTAAGCTTTGAAAGCTTTTCGAACGTTGCAGGAAGTGTAGCTGCAAGCTCAGGGTCAATACGCTCACCATACATGCCGTGACCCTTAGAATCATCTATGGTTTTTTCTGTAGCAGCAAGTAGAGAGGCGAACTCCAGGTATGAAGCATTCGAAATAAGTGCGGAAGGACTTCCTTTTGTTTGTGCAGCAAGCATGTTGTCACGCACTGTCTTTAAAGTATTTTGCACTTCACCAATGGTTTCTGGTACAGAAAAGGTTTTCTTTTCTTCAACCTTTTTTTCAACAGCAGAAGGTATTTCTGATGCAGTGGTAGGGACCACCTCTTCCTTTATGATGCTACTTCCTCCGCCTAGTGTACCTGTAGCACTACCGGTCGTGGCAAAAGTGTTTGTATGATCAGCAACTTTTTTCAGAAGTTCTTCCCGACGTGCATCTATATGCTCGCGTATTGTGGCATCACCTTTTGTTGATGCGACTGGGACATCTTTCTTTGGTGCCGCATCAAAAAGTGTCGGATATTTTTCTTCAATATCCTTTATGACACGAGTGTGGTGGCCGTCGATACGGTTGGTGACTTTAAAAATGGTTTCAGCCTGTTCTGCGGTATACGCACCGCCAGCACCTTTGATATATAAAATTTCAGTACGCAGTGTTTTGATATTTGAAAGGAGTGTACGGAAGCCATCGAGGTCAGCGTTTTTTCGTACAGAAATTCCTTTTTCTTTAAGTGCGTTACTGATACGGATTGCTTCGCTGTTGAATCTTCGAAGTAGCTCTCGTTGCGTTCCTTCTGACTCGAGGGATTGTAGTAGTTCAGAAACTGATAGTTCCTGTATATTCGTAGGAGTTTTTTCAGCAGTGGTTTTCTTCTCAATCAAATCAACCGCGGTTACCCACGGGTTGATACGTTGTTTTTCTGCTTGGTTCGGCATAGAAAGAGTATAGCACCAGCTACACGTTAGCGTTGTTGATAACGGGCCGCAATCTGAGTCTCCACCTTGACGCGGGCCTGGCCGTACTTCTCGTACGAGTCGCGGATGAGACGGGCAATCTTTGCCTCGTCTCCACCCGAGAGCGGGTAGGTCTTGATGTTGAATGGTTTTGCAGGTGTGCCGTTTGCGAGCATGCGCACATACGCATTGTAGTTTTCAATGTTCATGAGGTCGTGCGCTCCAAACACTGGTGCAAACTGCTTCTCGAGTGTCTCTGCATCTTCTGCACCGACGCGGAACGATACGATGGAGCCGACGTTGCCAAACACTGCATCACGTATGTCTTCTGCAATCTGTGCGATGAATTGATGTGCGATGGTGAGACCAAGCTTGTATTTACGTGCTTCAGAAAGAATCGATGAAATGGAATTGGTTGTGACGTTTTGGAACTCGTCGATGTACAGATAAAATGGCGGAAAGTCTTTTCCGATGGAGTCCACACGTGAAAGTGCCGCCATCAGGATCTTGCCGACAATAATCATACCGATGAGGTTCGAGTTTATTTCACCGAGGCGACCTTTTGCAAGGTTGACGAGGAGGATTTTCTTTTCGTCCATCAGTGTGCGGAAATCAAAGGCCGACTCCTGCTGGCCGATGATTGGACGCATAAAATCGTTTGCAGTAAAAATGTCGAACTTTGAGGTGATATACGGCACGATGTTTTCGAGCGACGCTTCCCCACCCGCTTGGGTGGCAATCTTTTCCCAGAATTCCTTGACCACAGGGTTGTGGGCCTTTGCGAGCTTCATGTCGCGGAATTTTTTGTCGGAAAGTATGCGGCCGATGTCGAGCATGGTCGACCCACTTGCTGGGTCTTCAAGTACGAGCAGTGTTGCATTACGGAAGTACTGCTCGAACATTGGCCCAAGAGACTCAGGCACTTTTCCGTAGAGCTTTTGGAATATTGAAAAGAGTTCATTTACGACGAATGTTTTTTGCTCGGGGTGTTTTATATCGTACTCGAGCATGTTGAGCCCGATGACGCGCGGCATGTACGCAGGATCAAAGTAAATGATGTCTTTCTCGCGTTCGGGCGGTACGGACGCGAGGACATCGAGGATGTCCGTGCCGTGAGGGTCAATAAAGCACACACCATTACCCTGCTCAAT
>JAYVPP010000039.1:0-2218 GCA_043757305.1 Candidatus Kaiserbacteria bacterium | reverse complement strand
TACGCTGTTTGTGTCCCTGTCGGGACGACTCGCTTCATCCCTGGGCTAACGCCACAGGGTATTGGTGCGTAATAAAATGCAATAATAGCTGGCATGTCTCGTTCAAACCACAGGAACGGGGTAATTTTTTGCATAGAATTCTAAGGATTAGTTAGTAACAGTCTGTGGATCAAAATTAAACATCCACTGGATTCCAAAGCGGTCAGTACAACTACCGTAATACGCTCCCCAGAACATATCAGCCGGTTCTGTATCAGCAGTTCCCCCTTCGGATAATTTTGCAAACAGTTCATCTACCTGGGTGCGCGAATCAGGCTCGAGATTAATATATATGTTATTTCCCTGCCGAACGGTAAAGCCCATCGATTCGGGAGCGTCTGTTCCCATGAGGGTAATGGAATCGAATATTGGTAATGCAATATGCATTACGAGATTCTCATCCGCCTCGGCGAGAGTTGGTGTACCTTCCGCATGTGGGACATCACCCATACGGTGAATGTCTCCCATAAATTCACCGCCAAAGACGGATCGATAAAAGAGAAAGGCTTCTTCGGTAGTACGGGGAAAATTAAGATAGAGGCTGACTTTTGACATAGAATTTAAAATTAGAGCGGTTAACTATACAGGATTAGCTGAAGCTACTGCAACATCCTTTGATTCAACATACGTGCGAAAATTATCGAGGATCGCTTGCCAACCCTCTTGTTGCTTCTCGATCGTGTTTTCAGTTTCTGCGTCAAAGGTCTCTGTCACTTCCGTTTCCCTATCACTTAATGCCTCAAAAGTGACCGTTACCTTACGACCATCGTCTGAACTACTATACGCAATCTTTTGAAAGTTTATGATCTCACTGTAGACACCGGTAAACGCAAAACTAACACTGCCGTCTTTGGCTGCCATGGTCGAGCTAAACGTGCCACCAACCGACAAGTCGTTCATGGCATTTTTACATTCCCAATCGGGTGAGGCATGATTCCATTGTTCAATGTCACGAGGAGTGGTAAACGCCGACCAGACAATTTGCACCGGACTATGGACAACAGTTTTTACAGTTATGGTATTCATAGACCTTATTGTAATATGCATAAAAAAAAATGCCAGAGCAATATTTACTGGACGCTCCACTTTTTGCTTACTTAGCTAAAAAAATTTTGCATCCAGTCATAAGCGTAGACAGAAAGGTACGCAACGGCGACGTTAAATACGATATTACCGAGTGCAAGTGGGATCATGACCTTTCGGTACGGGATCCGAGCCATGCCGGAGGAGATGGTAATAAAGTCATTAGAAAGCGGGCAGATAGAACCGTAGAGAAAACAAACCACTAAAAATGAACGCGGGTGTTTTACTGCCAGGCCATTGATCCATGCAAACAAAGGGAGCAAAGTTTGGGGAATAATCTGTGCCCCTTGTTTACCGATCAAAAAAGAAAATGAATCTCCTGTCATTACTCCCAGGGCTGAAACAAACCCGAGCAAAAGCGGGTTTACACCGGCGTTTGCAAGCACGAGCAAGACCGACAAATACGGTACTGAATTAAAAGTGGAGAGGCCAGACAGTCCAGATACAACAAACATCAGCAGATAGGCATTTTGCAGACCAATATAACTTATGAGTACATCAGGACCAATAAAAAAGATAAAGACTACTGATACGATGAGGCCAAGGAGCAAAGGAACAACGGCCAGGATTTTTTGATGAAGTGGAGAAGACATGAGTAAAAAGCGTTTTTTATTTCCGTGGCCCGTCTTTCATCACGCGAATATCCCGCACGGTTGTGGTGGCCGTATCTTCTACAGTAACCAATACGAACTGCCCGACCGGGACGGCGGCAGCAATAATTTGGTTGTGACCGGCAAAGTATCTACTGTGCGGACTGAGAGTAAACGAATGAGTCACCCCCTCTGCGTTTACAATTGTAAGGGTGTCGGGGGTGATCTCAGCCACCTTGCCTGAATACACTTTTTTATTCCATGTTTGCTCAGACCCATGAGTAAGGTGGACGATAATACCAAACACATTGAAGGCAAGGAAGATTGTTACAATGACACCGAAGATAATAAAGTGGGTCTTTTGCGTACTGATCTGCATATCGTTCAGTTTATCATAAGGGTCAGGGGCAACAAAAACCCTCGCCTGAGCGAGGGATTTGGTGGTTTGCTTTGTTACTGAGTAACAGTTGCGCGTTTGATCGAGGCCGAGAGGCGAGACTTTTTAC
>JAYVPP010000038.1:0-2221 GCA_043757305.1 Candidatus Kaiserbacteria bacterium | reverse complement strand
TCCTTGTTCTCGTCGCCCTGCTTCTATGCGTCATCTCATTTCTGATAAATATCTGGCTTGTAAATATTCACCCTGATTATGGGTGGAGCCTACCTTTTATGTCGCATCGTATATTTGAATACGCCACATATTCTGGGGCCGGCTTCTACCTGCTCCCGTCTCGTGCTTGGGAGCTTGGTCTTGGTGGTCTCGTCGCACTGCTTTCTATCAAGGTGCGCTCGGTTATGTTGAGTGAAATACTGAGTCTTGCCGGATTACTCGCAATTTTCACTGCTATTCTCTTCTACGATGATCAAACGCCATTTCCGGGACTAGCAGCTTTGCTTCCTGTTTTTGGTGCCTCATTCTTCATTGTCGCTAATGAGAGCACAAGAACTGTTTCCGCAAAGTTAATGAGCTCTAGAGCTTTAGTTTGGATCGGGCTTATCTCTTATTCTCTCTATCTTTGGCATTGGCCCATATTTGTTTTTGCACGCATATTATTTCCAGACTCACTTACGCCGAAAGTAATGCTCGGCCTAATTTTGCTTTCCGCAGGCATTGCATATGTCTCGTTTCGATTCATTGAGACTCCAATTCTTAAAAAGGTATATATCACTAAAAGGAAAAGCGTTTTCATCTGGGCAGGAGCTGCCCTTGTCAGTATGGCAACATTGGGATTCTTGTTGATTCGGACAGAATTTCGCGAATCAACTCCCGCACTTGCTACAGAAATACTACAAGTACTCGCTGAGAACAGCTCTCGTGATGGGATATGCTTTCCGCTTTATGCTGAAACGGGGGAGTACACAGGTTTGTGTCATATTGGTGACAGCAGGGTCACTAAGGCCGATTTTGTCCTCTGGGGTGACAGTCATGCAGATGCCGACGTGCCGCTCCTATCTGAGATGGGCTGGAAATATGGGGTAGAGGGAACAGTATTTTCAATGGCTGACTGCGCGCCTATCGTAGACATTAAACAGGAATCACCAGCACCCGAATGTATAGCGCATAACGCACTCGCGCTAAGGTACATAAAAGAAAAAAATATAAAAAATATCTACCTCGTTGCACGATGGAGTAATTACATTATGGAGAGTGACAAGAAGATAAGCGTTGTCTTTAGGAATAAAAGTGAAGCGACCGCAATGACCCGTGAAGAAAGCAGCGAGTCATTAAGAAGTTACCTTTCCAAAATGGTGCAAAATCTTACAGGTGAAGGTCGCAACGTATATATCGTCAAACAAGCACCTGAGCAGTTCAGCTATGTCCCACGTACAACATTTTATCGTGCCTTAGGCAAAAGTTCGGAGTTTGGAATTCAAGGTGTATCAGAGCGTGAGAACGCAAATTATCAGTCACTCGCTAATAACGCCATCGATAGCATGAGTACAATAAAAAATGTTCACATCATTGATCCCTCAAAGGTGTTGTGTCAAAGCGGCAAGAGCTGCGATATTATGCGAAACGGATACTTACTTTATCGCGACGAAAACCATCTCAGCATCGCAGGCGTGATGACGATCGAGCCACTGTTTGAGTCATCATTCATGCCTATGCGTAGTTTGCACGGGCAATAGCTCAGTATATTAAGAACAGCAATTTTTTTTGAGCGAAAGAAGACTAGAGCGTCTGTATAACCAGTGCATTCGTGCCGCCGCGTCTACCGAAGGGGATGCCGAGAACCAAAAGAAAGACATCGCCTTTTTGTGCGAGTTTTGTCCGCAGCAGCTCTTTGCGCGCGAGTGTGAGGGCGTCATTGATATTGCGTACATTTTTCGTCATATTGGCGGTAATCCCATAGGTGAGCGCGAGCTGGCGATGTGTCTCCTCGATGGGCGTGAGCGCGAGTATTGGAGCTTGCGGCTTATGACGGGAGACCATGCGTGGGGTGAAGCCCGATTCAGTCAGTGCAACGATGGCAACTGCGCCTGAGGTAAGAATGCTCCGTGCGACTGCCGACGATACTGTATCTACAACTCCTTCTGCGGTACCGCGCAAGCGAACAACCTCATCACGATAAAGCGTACTCTGTTCGGTATGAAGCGCGATAGAGGTCATAGTGGCAACAACATGCACGGGGTCAACGCCAATAGATGTCTCCTGCGAGAGCATTATCGCGTCTGTACCATCAAATATAGCGTTAGCGACGTCGCCTATCTCTGCGCGTGTTGGCGTTGATTGCGTGGTCATCGAGTCGAGCATCTGCGTGGCGGTGATAACAGTCTTCCCGGCGATGTTG
>JAYVPP010000037.1:0-2222 GCA_043757305.1 Candidatus Kaiserbacteria bacterium | reverse complement strand
AAGCTCCGTGAGATTGTTCTCCACGACCGACGTGTGGCACGTACCGCTGAGCTCCTCATGTATCTTGCAGCACGTGTGCAGCTTGCAGAAGAAAAGATTCGCCCAGCGCTCGAAGCGGGTATCACTGTGATCTCAAATCGCTTTGACCTGTCGACGATTGCATACCAGATATATGGCCGGCAGCGACTTGAACTACTCACGTTTGTAAAACAAATGAGTGAGTATGCACTCGGTGGTGTGCGTCCTGATGTCGTGGTGTTGCTCGATTGCCCTCCAGAGCTCGGCCTTCGGCGCGCAGCAAAAGCAGGAGCACTCGACCGGTTTGAAACAGAGAAGATTGCGTTCCATGAGCGCGTCCGCGCAGGGTATCACGCACATGTACATGAGTACCCCGAGTATCATGTCATTGATGCAACTCAAAGTACTGAAGCCGTTGCGAGCGAAGTCGCTCGTGCACTCGCGCTCTAAAAAAAGAGTACGTACGTAGCGTAGAATAAACGTATGTCGAGCGAACACGGCAGCCTTCTCAAAACAATCAGACACCATCTTCTGACGGTGTCATTTGTGGCTGGTTTTGCATTTGACAACCTCACGCTGTCGCGTGTCGACAAGCTCTACGACAACGCGTTTTTGTTTTCGTATGTGTTTGTATCGATGCTCGGAATATTTTTTCTCTATTTCGGTACCTCTGGGCGGCGAAGCTCGCGTTTTCAAGTATTCACCACAAAATGGGCGCCACTCCTCATTCAGTACATGTTTGGAGGTCTGATGAGTGGCCTCCTCGTTTTTTATAGTCGGTCTGGGTCGTGGTGGGCGCACTGGCCGTACTTGCTCATTATCATAGGAATGATTTTAGGCAATGAGCTCATTGTCAAAAAAGCACAACGACTGATATTTAATCTTGGGCTGCTCTTTGTGGGAATATTTTCGTACGCGGCGCTGGTCGTACCAGTCGTACTAGGGAAGATGGGCGATGGAATTTTTCTCCTGAGTGGCGGTATCGCACTTGTGGTATTCGTACTTTTCGTACGGTTGCTATATTTCGTTATCCCAAACTTCATGGCACTTAACACACGGAATATTTTTTTCACGACGTGTATGCTGTACATTACGCTGAATGGTTTATACTTTTTAAATATTATTCCGCCAATACCACTCTCAATGAAAGAGATAGGTGTGTATCACGACGTGGTGAAACGAGATGATGGCGGGTATGCACTCACTTACGAGGAAGGCTCATGGTATGAGCTGTGGCATCTGTCTGATAGTGTCTTTCATTATAAAGTGGGTGACCGTGTATATTGCTACACCTCAATTTTTGCCCCTTCGCGCTTGCGTACCGATGTCGTCCACACATGGGAGTACTATGACGCAACACAAAAAAAATGGACACTTCATGAAGAAATTCCTTTCTCGATTGTTGGAGGCCGAGGAGAGGGATACCGTGGGTTCTCGTACATAGAAAGCGTACGAGACGGTGCGTGGAGGTGTTCTGCCGAGACGCCACGTGGACAAGTCATAGGACGAGCGACATTTTCTGTCGAGACAGGAGTGGCACAACAGCCGCTCGTCTCGCGGGTGGATAGTGCGGAAGTGGCTACTGAAGAGAGTATACTAAATACAGTAAAGGAGTTTTTCAAATGAAGACACTAGAAGATACACTGTATGTGCAATATCCATTTCTCCTCTTCACACCCTTTGCGTGGTGGGATATCGGACTTGCAAGCATGTGGAATGCATATATAGATGGATGCTTTGTGGCGCTCCAGCACACTAGCGCTCCAGTGAAGCCGGTGGGAGATATGTTGCCGCCGGCACAAAGATAATAATGGCCGCTTGCGAAGCAAGCGGCCATTTCTCGCATTATGGCCGTTTTTTACGTATGCTAGTGCTATGGAACAACTATTGCGCAAAGCTATAGAGACAGCACTCGCGGAGCTCGGCGCTCCTGAGACAGACTTTGCGGTGGAACATCCGAGCGATGTACTGTACGGCGACTACGCAACAAACGCCGCGTTTGTGGTCGCAAAAAAGCTCGGGAAGAATCCCCGTGAGTTTGCGACGGAGCTCAAAGAGAAGCTCGAAGGGAAGGTGGAGTACGTAGAGGGGATAGAGGTGGCAGGGTCCGCCAGATGGTCCCACAGCGTGGCATCGCCTCCCGTGTTTTTCTTGACCGCTTGTTCGAGCGGGCCGATCGCTTCCTCGTACTTGCCGAGCTTGAA
>JAYVPP010000036.1:0-2235 GCA_043757305.1 Candidatus Kaiserbacteria bacterium | reverse complement strand
TTTTATTGAGTATCGCTGGTGCATTTTCTATGATGATGCCCCTTGCCAAAGCGCAAGACGGCAGTTCCGATCCTGTGACAAATGTAGAAGTTACGGTTGGTGGCGGCAGTACAGGCGGAATGGTGAGCAATAATTTTGCCTGGCGGGACAAAATCAGTACGGTTGGGGTTATAATTAACTGTACGAATAAAAATGGCAAGGCCGTACCCAACGCTTCGGTCAGCATCAGCATAGCAAGTCCGGGTGTAGTTAGTCCAGCATCAGGCACAACAGATGGCAACGGAAACGTATCATGCACAGTATCGTCAGCGGACATTAATCTGGACGATGCTAATGTCACAGTTAGTGCAACAAGCCAAGGAATATCCGGATCAGGTAGTGTTTTGCTAAAAGGGGTTCAAGTGGTTTTTGCTCCAGTGTTTATACGCATGGGTGCCTTCAAAACTGCCACAGATACAGTATCTGTCAAACCTGCTTATGATGCAACTAATGTCAGCGTCACGACGACAGGTCAGGCGCGTGCCTCTATCACTTCCAGTACAGTGAACACAAATGCTGGTACCATCCTGTTGACTTTGACTGGCAAAAGTGGAAGTACAAGTAAGCAAGGCGACGAACAGCTTGTTCAAAATATTCCGGGTTCTCATCAACCCACAGCCACCATTGAAGTTGTCGTGCCTGCTGCAATCGGGACTAAACATCCTACTTATAGTGGAACTGTAACTCCAACAAATGTTGCTCTTGATGCAACTACTAGCCCTGCTGCTCCCTCGGTGCCAGCAGGCTCCGTTTATCTTGCAACTATTTACCTTAACCGGATGACAATCCAAGTTGTTGATCAATTTGGAGACAGCTTAGACTCACTGTATGCTGGTGCTCCGGTTGTTGAAGATGGTAATGTTCCAATAAATGTCAATTTGTCTGGTTCCGGCACTTATGGTGATCCTGTTGGGGTAACGATGGATCGAGATAATGGTCCCACCACGGTGCTTGCCAACAGTTCAGATGCAACACAGTGGACATCAATATTGAACGGTCATTATGCTCCTTTGTCATCAGTGACTTACCCTCCATCAAATATCGCTGTGTCAATCGGAGGGTTTTCATTAAACCCTGCCATTGCCGGTAGAGTCATAAGTTCTCAAGCACCAAACAGTCTGACGATTACGTGGCCGAACTAGGAGAATAAAATGAGAGCAGCATTTTTGATTTTTACGCTTTGTTTTACATTGAATGCCAGTGTGAAACTCTTTGCAGACAGCAAGCCCCTCCGCAAAGTACCGCTCACTACATATTTGAGCAACGAAATGACCATACTAAACGGATACTACACAATTGAGTACGACGAGTCAAAAGCATCACGGCCCTTTCCTCTTGACCAGGCCGAGATTAAACCAAAATCATGTTCTAGCATTCTGCAACTTGTTTCTTACCTACAGGAACAGTTGCCGGAAGCGAAGATATCCATAGATCAGACACATTCAAATGTTGTCAACATAATTGATAAGTCGCTAAACCAAGCCAATTATAGCTTGAACAAAACCATTGATATGTCGTACAATGGTAACTTGTCACATCTGCCTAAAGCAGTTGCGAATGCTGCTAAGAACAACATTGTTTATGTGAATACCACCAACCCTGCGATAATCAATACTTTCGCGGGTAACATTCAAGTAGACATAAATATCAGAGGAAAGAGCGCCAGAGAGGTCCTTACAGACGGTGTTTACCCATCGAGGCAAAGCAGACAACTCTGGCAGGCTTTTACGTCCTTCAACCTGAGTGCAGATAGTACAGGTATCTATTTTCCACCGCCTGTCCGATGATCTTTGGATATAATTGGCTATCACCTGTCTATTTCTGCTAAACAAATGTTTGAGGCAATCTGGGGATTTAGCATTACAGTTCAAATCGCTCAAGGCAAGTGTTGTCCTACAATAGCGAAACAATAAAGCGCAACGCCGCCTGTTCTTCAGTTGGAGCAGGCGGCTTTTTGCTTGACAAATCCCCGCCGAAACGCTTATACTAAGTTTATTCTTTTTTGCTCTGGAGGCAACTCAATTTGGCGTATCAAGTGACACTTATTCGCGGCGACGGCACCGGGCCGGAGCTTGTCGAGGCAACCCGACGGGTCCTCGAAGGCACCGGCGTTGCGTTTGAATGGGATGTAGTCGAGGCCGGCGTTGACATTATGGAAACAGCGGGAACGCCGCTGCCGGATAATGTGCTGGCGTC
>JAYVPP010000035.1:0-2248 GCA_043757305.1 Candidatus Kaiserbacteria bacterium | reverse complement strand
TGGAGGCGACATGACACCACGCACACTCGCAAGTGCTGCGCAGAAAACACTGAGAGGTACAAAAGTAAAGGTGACTGTCCTCGGAAAGAAGGAGATCGAAAAGCTCAAGATGGGCGCAATCCTTGGTGTTGCAAAGGGCTCTACAGAGGAGCCTAGGTTTATTGTGATGGAGTATTGGGGAGCAGGAAAAAATGTGGCTAAAGGAAAATCTAAGCAATCAAACAAGCACAAAAATGACCCCGTCATTTTTGTGGGTAAAGGCATTACCTTCGACACTGGCGGTCTAAGCCTAAAGCCAGCAGATGCTATGCTCGACATGCACCTCGATATGACTGGTGGTGCAACGGTCATTGGCGCATTACGCGCCATTTCGGAGCTCGGTATCAAGCGAAACGTCATCGGTCTCATACCTTCAGCAGAAAATATGGTCTCGGGAGAAAGCTATCGCCCTGGAGATGTACTTACCACCATGTCTGGCAAGACTGTCGATGTCCTTAACACGGACGCAGAAGGTCGCCTCGTACTTGCCGACGCTCTCACGTACGCAGAGCGCTACAACCCAAAGATGGTCATTGATATTGCGACACTTACTGGAGCCGCACTTGTGGCGCTAGGCCAGCACGCGTCAGCACTCATGACAAAAGACGACGCCCTCGCCGAAACGCTTTCGCGTTTCGGCGAGGAGTCAGGCGACTACGTCTGGCGCCTACCGCTCTGGGATGAATACATCAAATACACAAAGGGAGTGCATGGTGACCTTGCAAACATTGCGTCCTCCGGTAGCGCTCGCTACGGTGGCGCTATAAACGGTGGCGCGTTTCTTTCTCACTTTGCAACCAAGTACACGTGGGCGCACATAGACATGGCGCCACGCATGACACCAGCTCCGGGCGACCATCTCGCAAAAGGCTGCACCGGCGAGCCAACGGCGCTTCTCGTCAAAATCGCCGAGAAGTATTAAACGCTTATTGTCGCATTCTCACAGACGACCAGAAGGACGCCAGCGCCTCCTTCTTACAGCTTCGGCATTTGCTCCTGTCTTACAGCAGGAGACCAGCCAAATGCCTGCAGATGTTCGTCTTTGAAAACGCTCAAACGCTACACTGCCATAGCGTTTGAGCACTACCTTCTCGGAAACCTTTGGAAGCGAATAGCTGGTCTTTTGTGAGCATACACAAAAGTATTCGCTGAAGCGGTAGTACAAATGCGCTGGCATTTGTACGTTTCTGAGAAGGTAGTGCGATGATAAGCTTTGGTACACGAGTTGCATTACCCACACTATTGTCTGCTATTATTTATATATGAACGCAGCACGCACTTACGCAATACCACACGCAGAATTCGAGGGGCCACTCGAGCTTTTGCTCGACCTCATTGAGAAACGCAAGCTGCTCATTAATGACGTGTCGCTCGCCGCCATTGCCGACGACTACATCGCCTATGCGCGAAGCCATGAAGAACACCCTGTCGCCGAGACAGCAGACTTTGTGCAGGTCGCTGCGACACTTCTCCTTATAAAATCAAAATCACTTCTACCAATTTTTGAGCTTTCAGAACATGAAGATAGTGACATCAAGGACCTCGAGCACCGCCTCAAGCTCTACCAGCTCTTCCGCGATGCTTCAGTGACCCTCAGTGAGCGGTTTGGTACTACCGTGCTATACGAGCGCTCCTATGTGCCGCCGCATGAACCCATTTTCATGCCAGACCAATGGACAACCATCCCTGCACTTCGCGAGGGTCTTTCTGGCATACTTGCAAACCTTCCTGTTAAAACATTTATCCCGCAAACGACAGTCCGGAAAGTGATTTCACTTGAACAGATGATCAAGTCACTTGAAGACCGCATTCTTCGCCAGGTAAAATTGAAGTTTTCAGACCTCGTCAAAAACGACCCTGACCACAAGACAAAAATTGTTTCGTTCCTCGCCGTGCTTGAGCTTGTAAAACAAGGCTTTGTGAGCGTCCGCCAGGAAGGGAAGTTTGACGAGATACATATTGAGAAGGACAACGTGGGAATCCCAAAATATCACTAATTTTCATTGGTATAGGTAAAAATCCGTAGTGTAGACTCATTTTGATAAAAAACACGAGTTACCTACAGGAAAAGTGAGCAAAAAGGCTTGTTTTTCGGTATAGTAAGGGAATGGAACTCGCAGGGCGTATCGAGGCTATTTTATTTTATAAAGGGGAGCCAGTATTGCTGGCTGATTTGGTGCGTATGGTAGGAGCAAGTGTGGAGGAGGTG
>JAYVPP010000034.1:0-8311 GCA_043757305.1 Candidatus Kaiserbacteria bacterium | reverse complement strand
CCTTTGAGCTGATTGTGACTCACATCGAGCGATGTAAGCTCAGTTCGTACAAAAATATCTTGAGAAACGCGCGTCATGCCACCACTGCTCAGCGTAAGTATCGTGTTGCTTTGTGCACCATTTGGCGTAGCCGGAGTAGCAGTTTGCGTATGTATGTTTTTTTCCACGGAAGTAGTACTTACCGGTGGAGTGGTACTTGCAGTCGGCACGACAGATGTGTTTAGGCGAGTGATCAGAAAGAATGTTCCTGCAGCCACAACAAGCACTACCCCTGCCAGAATACTTTTTGTCATAGACGTAAAATTATCTTTTATTGCTGCGTACCTATACTAGTACGCACAACACGACCGGCGATTACAAGTTTATCTCAGTGCCCCCGGATGCTGCCTGCTCCATGCATAGAGAGCCACTGCCGCTGACACTGAAGCGTTTAGCGATTCAGTCTGCGCATGTGTAGGAATACGAAGCTGGATATCACAAAGCTCGAGCGTCTTTGCACGGATGCCTTCGCCTTCATTTCCTAGAATGAACACTGACGGCTTATCAAACACTTCGTCAGTTACAGAATTTTTTGCTTCTCCTTCGAGACCATATATCCAAAATCCTCGTTCTTTGAGGTCGCGGAGAGTCTGGTTGATATTGCCCACCGAAATAAGCGGGATACGAAACGCCATACCTGCTGACACTTTCATGACTGCGCCCGTAAGCGGCGCCTGACGATGTTCGGGAATAATGACAGCCTTCACGCCGAATGCTGCTGCTGAGCGAATGACTGCACCAACATTGTGAGGATCCTGGAGCTCTCCAAGAACGATAATCGAAGTGTCTGGAGTAACCTCAAGCTTCTCCATATATGCATCATACGGAATGGTGAGCTTTGCAACATCGACAAGCGCGATAAAACCCTGGTGCACTGCATCTCGTGGAATACTCTTTGGCACCTGTCCTGCAGGGAAACCATCAATAGCTATACCCGCAGTACGTGCAGCGTTTTTGATTGTCTCGTCTTGCCTTCCTGCCTCATAGAGGACGCGTTGTACGGCATGCGGTGCATGGGTGACAGCCTCCGTCACTGCGTGACGGCCGTAGATGGCGATAATCTCACTTTCCTGTTTTTGCATAATATCGTGAGCATACACGAAAGTGGCAAAATTTGCTATCTTCGCGCTCGTATGGTGTACTTCTCCAGATCCATGAAGAAACGAAAGAGAAAAGTGCATGGGAAAGAATTTTGGAACGCCGAGTATAAAGACGGCGGTCATTTGGCGTTGTCGACCGAGGTGAGCGAAGACCTCGAAAAATTTGTTCGCTTTGTGGAGCGTGAAAGTGGCCGCAAGTATCTGAATGTCATCGCGTCGGCACTCGACCTCGGCTGTGGCAATGGCCGCAACCTCATCTGGATGTCTGAAAACTTCGGCGTGCGCGGTATCGGCTATGATGTATCGACAGAAGCAATCTCTCAGGCAAAGAAACGCTCAGCGGAGCAGAACCTTCCTCTCACTTATGAGGCGCGCTCCATCGCAGGGACACTCACCGTGCCGGATGACTCCCAAAGGTTTGTGCTCGATATGATGACATCGCACTTTCTGAAAAAAGCTGAGCGCGAGGCGCTCATCGAAGAAACATATCGCGTCATGAAACCAGGAGGTTTTCTTTTTTATAAAACATTCTTGCTCGATGAAGACCGCCATGCGTACCGCATGCTGAAAGAAAATCCTGCAGATGAAGAAAACAGTTACATTCACCCGGAAATCGGCGTCCCCGAACACGTCTCGACCGAAGAAGAAATCCAAGAGACCTACGGTCGTCGCTTTCACATTCACAAAGTCCACAAGTCACACCGCCACCGCGGTGAAAACGCAAAGCGCCGCAGTATCGTCATCTACGCTGAGAAGCCCGCGTATTAAAAAACAGCATCGCCACTAAGGGCGATGCTGTTTGGTTATTGACGCTCATCACATGCTGAGCTTTTTGAAAATAAAATCGGTAGTGACATTGGCACCTTCGCTGGGATATTCCACTACCCAACCGGCCGCTAGAAATACTGGCGACACAAGAAGCCAACTCTCCATTTCAACTAATGCTTTTGTATAGCCTCGTTGGAGTAAGGCGTCCAGCACAGCAAACTTGGATACGTACGAAACTTTTTTAGTCGAATCCCATTTTTGCAGAATGAGACGATTAAAAGTCTCTACAACAATGTCAGGAATATTTGACTTGTGGCGCGCCTCAACCATACTTGGAGTAATTGGAAACACTGACGACATGAACATCTCTCCTTTGGAACAAATTCTTAAGCACTGTACATAAAAAAGTGTGCTGTGTCAACTACACCACGAAAATTCTCGCAAGCCGAAGTTCGTCAAAGGAATACCCATCGCCCGTGATACGGCGCGCTGCCGTGAGGTTCATGAGTTTGTCTTTTTTGTATACCGCGAGAAAGGCTTCTTCCATGGTACCAAAGCGCGCTGGCTCAGGCTTTATGTGCTCAAGCTCTGTAGCTGGATCAATGAGTCGCTCATCTTTGAGCTTTTCCAAATGCGACAGCACCGTACCTTGTGTTACACCACGAGCACTCGCAACCTCTTCGAGTGTCTTCCCTTCAAGAATAAGGCGCTTTGTTTGTTCGTAGGTAGAAATCTCAGCACTCTTTTTCTCAATCTTTTTTCCTTTCTGTCCGCCGATAGCGTCGATGAACGCTTCCTGCATTTTTTCGGCTTCGCCTTCTTCCAAACTCTCAAAGGCAATCTCTGCTTCGTCCGAGCCACGACGAAACTCTCCGTCTTTTTCTTGCACCTCTGGATGCACTCGAAGTGCGCGGTCATTAAGTCCCAAAAGATACACACCTGAAAGAGAGCGCACACGAGAGAGCGCTACATAGCCTTGCCCGTACTCGAAGGCACTCCCCAGGTCGATGACTGCTGCATCAAGCGACATACCCTGGCTCTTGTGAATGGTGATTGCCCATGCGAGACGGAGCGGCAGCTGCTCTAGGGAAGCGATGAGCTTTTGTCCATCCATAATATTCCATTCAGCAAGTGCAACCTCAAACGTCGCACCATCGCGAGTTTTTACGATGGGAAGCCCATTCGTGGAAGAAAATGAGAGCACTTCACCAAGAGTTCCGTTTACATACTTTCCCTCCATGTGGTTCTTTGTAAACATGATCTTCGCACCCACTTTGAGCGCAAGCCGGTCGGGCGAGAGACAATTTTTCTTGAGACCTTCGACGATAGGCGCATACCCCGTTGAGCTCATTTGAAATACGCGCTCGACGCCTGCTATCTTTTTAAGCTCTGCGACGTTGATACTGTCTACATTGAGATTCTTTGGAAAGAGTTTTGGAAGCGACTTGTCTTCAGGTTCCACTGCGCGCGCCATGAGTGCATCACGAATATCCTCCACCCCCTCGCCACTCCGCAGCGTCGTGAGTATCGAAAGAAATGCTTCATCTTCTTGGCGATGCTGCTCGGACAGATAGCATACGAGCGGTGCCGCGCGTTTCCACGCCTGCGACCCGTACGCGAAGTTGCTTCGTGGAGTGTCTGGGTCACCTTGCTCTTCATAAAAAAGATCGCCCGTTTCGATACTCGGCATAGGTGCTGGCCTACTTACAGCTCGGTCAATCGGCGGTAGCTGAAAAAAGTCTCCGACGAAAATCACTTGCAGTCCCCCAAAGGGCTCTGCTTTCCTGCGAAGTGTTCTGCATACAAGCTCCACACTATCCAGTGTCGACGCTGAAAGCATGGAGATTTCATCGATGATGAGTATGCGAGCATTATTCAAACGCTTCACAAGCTTTTCCTTTTCGGTAAGCTGCTCTAGGTCATGTGGTGAAAGGTGTGACTTCACTCCGATACCGCTCCACGAATGAATGGTCATTCCAGAGAGGTGCGTTGCGGCGATACCGGTTGAAGCTGTGATGGCAGGATCGACACCATTTTCACGCAAGTACGCTACGTACGCATTGACGGTGTACGTTTTACCGCTGCCAGGCTCTCCAGTGAGAAATACGTTTGCACCAGTCTTTAGAATATCGAGCGCGCGGTCTTGTGTCATAGGCTAGCAGTATAGCGCGGCGGTCTCCTAAACAGAAGTTGTACCAAAACTATGCGAGCAAAATGGTGAGTTTTGCCACAGCCACAAAGAGCGCGAGCAGTCCTGCGAGGAAAAGGTAGTCAGCAGCATGCTCAATAACGACACTGTTACGCTCATTGCGAATAGCGAGATACGAGAGAAAACAGCTACTCATAAAGACAAACGCTGCGACAAGTATGAGGATATTTACTTGTCTTGCCTGAACAATATTTGAAAGACGAAGCCCTGTGAGCACCACAAAACAAATACCCAGAAGGTTTGCTGAGGTATTTAAAATAAATGGAGTTGCGCTATTGTTCATAGAGATAGTATATATCCCGACGAGGAAAAGCCGGGTGTGGAAAAGCAGATAACTCTCCCCCACAACATTTTTTGCACACGCTCCGATGTTTGCGGGATGATCGCGAGCACTTTCACACCGCGGATGTGCAAAAAATGTTGTGGGGGAGTTGATAAAAAAAGAAAAAAGCCGCAGATTCTTTTTGAAAAAAGAATCTGCGGCTTTGGCGTCAGTTTTGGAGCACAATCTGATTCGGGACTTTGCCGTCTTTGTCGAGCACATAGACATGTGCGCCGACCTGAACACGATTGAAAAGATCCATCACATCTGCGTTGTGCATGCGGATACACCCGGAGGATGCATCAGTGCCGATAGACTCCGGCTTGTCAGTACCATGGATACGGTACTGAGTACCTGCGAGATAGATCGCACGAGCACCGAGCGGGTTACCTTTACCGCCTGGCATCATTATGGGAAGAAAGTGCCCTTTCGTTGCTTCGCGAGCGCGCATTTCTTCCGGTGGATACCAGTCAGGCCAAAGTGTTGTACGTTCCACAGTTGTAGCTCCTGCAAACTTCATACCATCACGGCCGACAGCGATGGGATACACACGACCTTCACCGCATCCGGTTGCAAACAAAAGTTTGTGCCCAGAGGTGTAGATGACGATGTCGCCCTGTTTCACTGCGCATGATGAGTCCGGAAACGTGACATCATGGACTTCTGAAACATACGAGTCAGAGGCCAATGCGTCACGATCCCGAGGATCTTCCGAAGTGATTCTATCTGCAACACCAGAATCGTCCATAATGGACTCATCGCCTATGGACATCGAGTCATTGGCAGTGTCTTGCTCAACCCCACCGTAGAGTGATTGATCGCCGTACGTTGGAACGAGCTCTTGCAGATGCTCATTCGACACATTGGTCGATATCGTGACATCAGCACGCAGTCCTACAGGTGCAGATGCTGGACCACTATATACATCCAGCCTATCGAAGCTGGATGAACAACCAGCAAGCAAAAATGTTGCGAGCACTGCAGAAATTGAGAGGAACTTATTCATTATTTCCTCCTAGGAAAATGTTGTTGAAATTAAATCTGATTGTATTATACCATGTATTTATATAAAAAGCAACTTCTCATGCTGAGAAGTTGCTTTTTATGGCTTAGTAAGGCGCTAGTGTAGCGTGCTATCCGTATGCCTATGACACACCGGTCATCCTCACATCTACCGCATGCATACCGCGCACGATAATGCCAAGATGACCTACCCCCCGTACATCAGCGTCTCTGTTTACTTCTGTAAGAAGTGCTTCGAGATGCGCCAACAGATGCGCAAAGCTTTCAGCATCCGCATGAAGAGAGAGCGAG
The DNA here is from genome assembly GCA_043757305.1 of Candidatus Kaiserbacteria bacterium. Lineage (GTDB taxonomy): Bacteria > Patescibacteriota > Minisyncoccia > Phycocordibacterales > UBA918 > JAYQPD01. The sequence goes on along the minus strand of JAYVPP010000034.1, from coordinate 2,559 downwards.
TCTTTGTTCTCGATCATTTTATAGTCATGCCCACTTGCGTGCATGAGCTCACCTAGGCGCATATGCACAGCAGAAAGAGGTGCAGAAATACTGGCGCGCTCTGGTAAAAGCGCGACAGCGCTTTCTGCTTTTACATGTTTGGTTGACGATGATGGAAAACCTTCTCGCATACCTACATTATGCACGAACACTGGATGCGCGCGCAGTGATAAGCACTACAAGTGCCGCCACCACGACCGCAGCGCCAATGAGGAAAGCGCCAGTAAGACCGAGGAAGCTTGATGCAAAACCTGCTGCAAGCGGCGCAATACCTCCCGTGAGCGCCTGAAGTGAGCCGTTGATACCGAGCGCTGCTCCCTGCTTATCCGCATCAACACCTTTTGACACAAGCGATGGTACACAAGTGGTGACAAGTGCGAAAGACCCCGCCATAAATGGCATCGTGAAATAGAGATAAAAACTATTTTGCACAAACGGATAAATTGCAATCACCATAGCAAGAATAGGCAACGCCACTCTGAGAATAGAGATCTCTGATGCGCGGGCTGTAACAAAACGGACGAGGACTGCCTGCGCAATGATGATCCATACACCAACGACTGCAAAGAAGGTACCTGTCATGGACTCACTAAATGCAAACCGCTCCACAAGATATACCGTGACAAACGAGGTAAAAAAAGAGAAGCCAAGCATCGCAAGAAAACCAACGAGGTAGATACCGCGGACATCGACATCTTCGAGTGCGTCGCGGATATTATGAAACGCTTTCATCACAGTAATTTTTTTATCGCTCGTACTGGTAGGATGTGTCTCTGGGAAAATGAAGTACACCATAGTCACATTACAGAGACCAAGGAATGATGCGAAATAAAATGGCACGGCAGGGCTGCCACTCACTGCAGTGATCCATCCACCAAGAAGCGGACCTATCACAAAACCGAGGCCGAACGCAGCACCAATGAGACCAAAGTTGCGAGCGCGAAGCTCAGGCGGTGTGACGTCAGCAATAGCGGCTTGTGCAATAGAAAAGTTGGCGCCAGCGACACCTGCCACTGCACGAGATCCAAGTATGAGCACCAGTGAGCCGATACTGATACCAAACGCAAACACCGCGTTTGAAAGAGCGAGGACGCCGACCCCAAGGAGAAGGAGCTTCTTTCGTCCATGGATGTCTGAAAGCTCACCAAGAAACGGTGACGCAAGAAACTGCATCACACCGAAGAGTGCAGTAGTAAGGCCAGCGAAAAAGTATTGCATGTTGTGGCTGTAGCCCTGAAGTACAAAAGAGTACGATGTAGCATCAGTAAAAAGTGCAGGAATAATAGGAAACAACATTCCAAGCCCAATGACATCGAGCAAGAGCGTGAGGAACAAGAGCGGTAAAATATTTTTTTGAGACATTGCAACAAGTATAGCAGAATGAAAATCGTACTAAAATGAAGATTGGCAACTTGTCACGATGTGCAGGCACATCCGCGGTTAAGAACTCATAGTGCAAAGGTACCCCATCACAGAGATAGACAGGTTATAAACTGAATACCCACAATTTTTTCTATCTCATTTTTAAGTGATACAAGCGCTGCGTTCTTTTTTGATGCTGCGGTGTCTTTCCAGACTATTCTCAGCGAATGCTCTACCAGAACATCAGTGAGGCAGTCACGAAGTGCATCAGTATTTGCACCGTAGTGTGAAGGAAAATGAAGCACGTGCGCAATATGCGTATGCACCAAGGAAGGTGTAGGTGTTTTTGAGCAGTCTATGGTTAAGGAAAGATGTTTTTTCATATTAGGGTACAAGCACTACCGTACGATAGTGGTCAGTAGTCGTATAGATGAGTCCATCACTGGAATATAAAATACGCTTTGCGTTTCTATTGCCACACGTGTAGTCGAAATCTGCTTCGTACCAGATACGACCTGGCGCAGCGGGGAGTAGCTTCTGGCTATTGGTAAACACGTTACCACCTATCTCCATATGTGGAGTAACGTCGCATAAATTTCCTTTTGATGGTAGCCATCCTTTTTCTGCTGCAGCTTTTTTGGTCAGATAATAGTCTGGAAGTGCGTGATGTACACGAAGATAGGATACGGTCTCTTCGAGCGAATGCGATGTCTGAGTAGAAGGAAGCGTCATGCTTCGGGAAGAAGAAGCTGCTTCCCGCGTGGTATTAGTGATATCTGTAGTAGCTAAAGCACCTTTCATATCAGGCGGCGTACTATTCTGCAGGTCTTTTGTACTATTCGAAAGAAAATGCGAAGCGAGTACGAAAAATACGACAACGGCGAGTGCCGTCAGTATTTTTCGTACTGGATTCGTATTCATACTCTCTAGTATATATGTTTCTTGCCTGGCGTTTATGCATGGAGACCAGCAACAAAGCCAGTGGTCCAGCAGAGCTGGAGACTATAGCCGCCTGAAGGCCTATCGATGTCGAGCACATCGCCCACGAGATAGAGCCCGGGAATAATGCGCGACTCCATCGTACGAAAATCTACTTCCTCAAGCGCCACACCGCCCGCAGATACCACGGCTTTCTCTGCGCCAAGGAGCCCATCGGGA
>JAYVPP010000033.1:0-8329 GCA_043757305.1 Candidatus Kaiserbacteria bacterium | reverse complement strand
GAGGCAATGCTGGCACCCGTGTTTGAAAAGTTACCGCATATTCCAGAGAATGGTCGAAAGGTGATTGTTGATATTTCTCCCTGGATTGCACTCATCTTTGGGGCACTCGGTATCTTGGCTCTTCTAGGAATGGGAGGTATGGGCATTGGCGCTCTTTCTATGATGGGATACGGTGGCTTCGGGCTTTCTATGCTCGTACATCTCGCTATTGGGCTCCTTTCATCTGTACTCTTGCTCATGGCGTACCCAGGGCTTAAGGCAAAGACAAAGTCTGGCTGGAACTTGACATTTTATTCTGAAGTGGTCAGTGTCGCCGGAGGTGTTGTCGGTATTGCGTTGTGGGGCGGAAGTGATATCGTCGGTGTCGTCATTGGCGCACTCATCGGCTTCTATATTCTCTTTGAGATCCATTCGTACTACAAATAATTTCCGTCGCGCACTGCGCAAACACAAAACAACTCCGCTTTCGCGGAGTTGTTTTGTTCTCGTGTGCACGATGGCGGTCGATGGTGGTGAGCCTCACAGCAGTTGATTCACCCTGACGTAGCCTTTTTCCACCTACATCAGTCTCGACCTTCTCCAGTCTTTCCGAGAGATTATCCTCTTCACTGTACGCGTGCATGTGCCGCGCGGTGCAGAAGAGCATTTTCTTGAAGCTAGTCGACGTATATCCGGAGACGTACGTTTTAGTTCTTCAAGATATTCCCTACCCATCTTCCGATGAGCATGTATACATTTTATTTTTTTCACACACGCAGTCAAACAAAGCCTTTTTAAACGAGGTGACATATACACATTTTTATGGCCAAATGAGGCCGAAGAACAGCCGTATTTAGAAATGTTAACTTTTTATTCTCTTTGTATGCACTCGATATGCACCGTTTTATCCACTGTCTACGCACAGGTTATGCACAGAATAGTCCCATTTTTGCCCTAAAACGCCTGTTTTGAGACTTTTTCAGGGCATGCGAGAGTTATAGGGAGTCAAGGAGGTCTATGTATACGCCAATACACCCCCTTTGGTTCGAAAGGCTCTACGTTGTGCGAGAGAAACCCGCGAAAGCGGGTTTCTCTTTGTCTGGGCGAACGCGTTGTATTCGTATGCACGACATATTTTTCACCCGCTCCGACGATTGTTCTACCACTAGAGGCTTTCGACACCGCGAAGGCTCAAAACATGTCGTGCATACGTCGGTGTTGGGATTGAAAACACAAATAGGAAACACCGGCACGCGCGAATGTGCGCGCCGGTGTTTTCATGTACGGGTTCTACTTCGTCTTGAGATGCACGTAGATGTCCTCGAGTGCTTTGACCGCGTCGCCAGAAGAGATGTTGTTCTGGTGGTACCGGATGTTCGTGCAGTCGCCCGCAGCCCACACACCCTTTGTGCTCGTCTGCTGTGTCCATGGGTCAATGATGATGCGTCCCATTTCATCGAGTGAAACGAGATCGCCAAGAAATGATGTGGTTGGAATGAGACCAATTTCAACAAAAATGCCGCCGACGTTCAGCGTATGAACCTCATCAGTCATCGCATCTTTGTATGTCATGCCAGATACAAACTTTTCACCCATAATCTCAGTTGGAATCGCATTTTTAATGATCTTGAAGTTTGGATGTGCAGAAAGTTTTTCAACAGTCACTGGGTCAGCACGAAATGTTTCGCTGCGGTTGAGAAGGGTTACACTTTTTGTGTATGCAAGAAGCTGCGCAGCGCTTTCAAAGGCTGCGTTGCCTCCCCCAATAACCACAACATCTTGTTCGCTAAAGAGAGGTCCGTCGCACGTAGCGCAGTACGTGAGGCCTTTGTGATCGAGGCGCTCGGCACCAGGGACGTCGAGCTTGCGGCGAGATGAGCCTGTCGTGATAAGAACAGCCTTCGACTCTATGCTACTGCCGTCTGAAAGTGTAGCAGTAAACGTCTCGCCGCTTTTTACTATGGTCTCTACGCGCACACGCTCACGTATAGTGACGATGTCACCTGCGTATGCTTTGAGGTGGTTTTCAAGTGCCTTTGCAAGTGCTGCTCCAGAGATGGAAATGGTGCCGATCCAGTTTTGCACATCGTCAGAGACGATACTTTGGCCACCCCATTCTTCTACGACGAGCGCGGTCTTGAGGCGCTTGCGAGACGCATAGACTCCTGCAGACACACCTCCCGGACCGCCACCAACAATAAGCAGATCAAACATACAAATACGCTACCCGATAATGTAGGGGTCATGATACCACGAAAAAATGCTGGAACGGCCCCTTACAGGGGCAGTACACCTTTCGGATATTTTGTATGCTGCGCGCAAACTATCTCGAAAGGTCCGCGGTGCCGCTTCCGACATCAAAGTTGAAACAAAAAATGCGAGCCTTAGCTCGCATTTTTTTATTTCAACTTTGATCGTCTTAGGAAGGCAGGCACCGCGCCCCAGTCCTCGTCATCCTCAGCGGCTTCAGCAGCGACGGGGCGAGATTCTGCAGGCTTGGTCTCTGGTGCAGATGCAATAGGAGCGGGTGTTGCAGATTCTTCCTTTGGCTTAGGAGTAGTGAGAGAGTTAAAGATGCGCCCACGGACTGAATCATCCTCACGCTCCACAGGCGCACTTACTACCGTGCGGGATGAGTGCGAACCTGCTGGCTCGGGAAAGCCTGTGGCAATAACGGTAACCTTCACTTCGTTTTTCTTGAGCTTCTCGTCTTTGATAGCACCAAAGATAACCCGTGCGTGTGGGTCGATAGACTCGGTGATGACGCGTGCAGCATCTTGTACTTCGAGCATACCGAGGTCGTCGCCGCCAGCGATAGCAAAGAGGACACCTCTTGCACCAGTGATAGAAACTTCGAGGAGTGGGGAATTGATGGCAGCGCGAGCAGCTTCTTCTGCACGCTTTTCACCAGAAGACACACCCACGCCCATGAGTGCAGAGCCAGCATTTTCCATGACTGAGCGAATGTCGGCAAAGTCGACGTTGATGATACCTGGCATCGTGATGAGGTCAGAGATACCTTCCACCGCCTGCTTCAAAATGTCGTCACAGATGCCGAAGGCACTCTTGATAGAAGTGTCCTTGTCGACAATAGCGAGGAGGCGGTCGTTTGGAATAGTGATGAGTGCATCCACTTCTTTCTTGAGTTCTTCAATACCCTGAAGTGCAAGGCGCATACGCTCTTGTCCTTCAAACGAGAATGGCTTCGTGACAACACCCACAGTGAGAGCGCCACTGTCACGTGCAATCTTTGCAGCGACTGGCGCAGCTCCAGTGCCAGTGCCACCACCCATACCGCTCGTGATGAAGATCATGTCAGAACCTTTGATTGCATTTGCAATCTCTTCGCGTGTTTCTTCTGCAGCGCGACGACCCATGTCTGGGTTACCACCTGCGCCAAGACCACGCGTAAGATTCTTTCCAATGTGAATCTTTTTCTTTGCAAGTGAGTGATGTAGGTCTTGCGCATCGCTGTTGATGGCGATAAATTCAACACCTTTCACCTTTGAGTTGATCATGTGGTTTGTGGCATTCTTTCCCGAACCACCAATACCAACCACGCGGATGCGTGCGAACGACTCGACGTCTGGTTTGATTTGCTCCATATGTTTTTAAAGATTATTCCACCTATTCCCGAATAGTTTGTTTATCATAACAGACGGTGGGAATCTGTCACTCCGTTGACACATAAATAGAAGCGTGCGCTTGCATGCACGAGGAAATTGTATTGAAAATGTGACAAAATAGGCAGATGAGTGAAGGTTTTTGTAGGTCGGGGTAGGTCTGGGGCAAAAACCTTTGCGAGGCTGACTGGTTTGTTTGCTCTACGGAAGAAACTGCTTGAACCAATTGAGTACTACGTTGCCCGTTTTCTTTGCGATACGGATACCAGAGTCTTCGCCAGCCTCCGATACACCCCACATGCAGAGACCATACGCTACGGCCCACGACGCGTCGCGAACCTTGCCGTTTTGACCAGGGTCGAGTGTTGCAATGCGTGAAGGGAGGCGAAGTGCAGCGCGTGCGAGGTCTTGGATAGTCGTGATGCCTGAGCCGCCGCCGGTGATGATGATGCCGGCAGGAAGGAGCGCATCACGTTTTATTTTCTTTAAGTGCGCATCGATGAGCTCGAAAATGTCTGTGAGGCGTGCAGCAATGATTTCGTCGAGCTTTCGCTTTGAGAAGTTTGCACCAGCAGCGCCGCGCTTGATGCGCTCCGCTTCTTCGAGTGGGATCTTGAGTCCGAGAGCGATATCGTTTGTGATGTCTGTCGAGCCAATAGGAAAAATTTTAAGTGAGACTGGCACGCCGTTTTCGAACACAACAATGGACACGGTTTCAGCGCCGATGTTTGCAAGGACACAGCCTGCGCGCTTCTGTGCTTTGGTCAGCATGACGAGGCTCCCAGCAAGTGGTGACGCCATGACATCGTCCACATGGATGCCGAGTGACTCCACCGTCGATACGAGGTCGTTTAAGTGCTGTTCAAAACAGGTTATGAAAATAGAGTCGACTTCGAGCTTTGTGCCGTGCATGCCTTCAGGGCGGCCGAGCACTTTCTCGCCGTCTACAATATATGAGAGTGGTACCGCGTGAATGACCTTGCGGTTTGGAATGCGGTCCATGATGCGCTCTTCACTATCAGCAAGTGCTTTCTCGACATCCGCCTCAGTGATGACAGAGTCGGCACGTGACGTGATGACTTCTCCATGTGAATGAATTTCATCGAGGCCAATACCACCGACAGAAATATAGGCACGCTTTACAACAGTACTTGATGCTTGCTCAGCCTGGGAGATGGCCTGGCGAACGCTCTTTGCGACCTCAGCTTCGTTGATGATGTAGCCGTGGCGCATCCCGCGAGACTCTGCGTAGCCAGTACCGATGATCTGAGGGAGTTGTTTCTCTACGCCTTCTTTAGGTTGACGAACAACCACCACCTTTACTTGATAGGTGCCGATATCGATTCCAACTACTGTATGTTCTGCCATATACGCCAAGGAATAGTGTACTGAGGATGAACATAACTTTCTCTGTGCGGTTGTGCACGCTTAGAGAAAGCGATATTTTTTCATGTACGCCACTTCGCTTCTCCCCATTGTATCGCCATGTGCGTATCCTTCCAAATGGAGTAGTGCGTGGATAAATAAAAATGCGATATGTTGCCGCACCGTATGGCCATATTCAGCGCATTCTTTCGCTGCAATTTTTGGGGTGATATAGATTTCGCCCTCGTTTTCATCAATCTCAAACGCAAGCACGTTTGGTGTGTAGTCTTTTTTTCGCCACTTCTTATTAATGCTAGCGGCACGCTTTTCGCCTATAAACACTAAAGAAACGACATACTGGTGACCTAGTATGTCGTCCTTTATCTTTTTAAACGGGATTGTAGGAAGAGAATCCTTTGTAGTGCTGGCTATAGAAAACCCAGGAGTTCCCATGGAGGATTATTTGCGTGCGCCGCGTTCTGGACGCTCTGCAATCTTGCCGAGCTTGAGAAGATCTTCGTAGATTACCTTGCGCTTGAGGGTCTTAAGGCGCTTGGTCTGCTTCACGTTTTCAGACTTTATGCGCTCGTGATAGCGACTCTTGCGAACCTTCTGAATAATACCTGCGCCCTGAACGCGCTTTGTGAAACGGCGAATGAGATTCGCTGTGCTTTCTCCTGCATTTTTTTCCACCTGTACGTTGATTGACATGACTGCAACAATATCACAAAAAGGGGTGTTTCTGCAAGGGGATAGAAGAAACCCCGGGCACCCAAAGGGTGCCCGGGGTTTCTTGTAGTCAATCCTTCCTACGACCGCACCAAACGCTTCATGTGTGAGACGATTAAGCTCGCAGGGACACTTTCCTGTGAGCGTGAGCGCATGTCGCGCACGATGACGGTGTTGTCCACATACTCCTTCTGTCCAAGGATGAGGGAGTAGGGCACATTGAGGGCCTCTGCCTTGCGTAGCTGGTCACCGAGCGAGTCTGATGCAAGCTCCTGATAGGCCTCTATCTGTGCACGCTTGAGGTCTTCCATAAGTAGTAAGGAGCGAATTTTTGGACCAAAGCCAAGCTGCACCACAAAGATAGAACGAAGTGCTTCTTCAGGCTTTGGAATGCGCGAAGGCACTTTGCGCGAGCGGAGTATCATCACCGCACCAGTTGCAGGAATATTTTGCTTTGTGAGACGCTTCACAAACTCATCATAGCGACCACCGCGTACACTGATAGGTGAGTCAACAGTCGGGTCGGGGTTCCCGATGGTAAAGAGGGCATCAGAGTAGCAAAGGTGGTGACCCATGAGACGCGAGTCGATCTCGTAGGGAATGTTTGCAATATCTAGGTACTCGATGATCTCGCGGAAGTGCTTGCGACTCTGGTCTGAAAGATGTTCGAGTGGGCTCGGTGCGCGGAAGCCGAGGTCGTGACTCTTTTCGAGGAGATGTGCAAGTGCAGAGAACACATGCTCCTTCATGAGTTCGCGCGCTTGTGGCGTCATGTCCTCCATACGCTTCTTAAAAAAGTTCGTGAGTTCGCGTGTGTAGCGGTTTGTCGACTCGCGGTCCCCGAGAGAGTTGATGCGCACCACTTGGTTTTCGATACCGAGGTCGAAAAGCACCGAGCGCATCGTCTGGATGAGCAGTGTTTCAGCGATAGACTTCGATACGCCGACCGCGTGAAGCGTGAGAGCGAGGTCGCCAGAGCGAGGCACCTCTTCAATAGTAGAAAAAAGTGCAGGTTTTCCGAACGTAAGATTGTTTTCAAAATACGACGATACACCAGAGGTGAGGAGGCCGTGCATGTTGTCGACCTTACGGTCGGCTACAGGGATGCGCTGCACTTGGATACGTTTTCCCTCAGCTTTTACGTTGTGTGCTTTAACGTGTTCAAGAGAATCAAACCCAAAGTGTCGTGCCGTCTTCGTTGCAACCTTGATAAACTCAGTTGGTGATGGCAATTCGATACTCATAATGTTCGAGTTTAGTTTGTAATTGATATTGCGCTTCCTGGAAGGTACCTGATGTCTTGAAGTGGGAAAAGTCGCAAGTATGCACGACCTACAATAAAATCTTTCGGCAAGATACCCCACACGCGAGAGTCTGAGCTGTTGTCCCGGTTATCACCCATAACGAAATATTCGTCTGTTCCAAGCACTTCGGTTTCCGCACCGTTTGCGGTCATCTTCGCGACGTATGGCTCTTTGAGCTTCACACCGTTTTCGTGCGTTTTATTGAAAATGGTAATGACGTCGCCATTGATAGAAACAGTGTCGCCTGGAATACCAATGACACGTTTAATGAAATACTTTGAAGGATCCTTTGGATACTTAAAGACAATGACATCGCCATGTGCTGGTGGCGTAAAACGATATGAAAGCTGGTCGACGATGAGGTACTGCCCATTTTGAAACGTCGGTTGCATCGACGCTCCAGAGACAATGAACGGCTGTGCGACGAAAAAACGGATAGGAATAACGATAACGAGGGCGATGAGTGCGAAGCGCAGTATTTCTCCGATAGTTCCCGGCTGTTTTATAAGCGAAGGAGGACTGGAATGTGTGGTTTCTGACTGAAGAGGTGATTCCATGAGAGATATATTTCGAATAGTATATGCGCGATTTAAAACGAGCACAAGTTTTTTCGTTTTCTGTAGTATCAGAACACACATACTCTGTTCGATCACTCACTCGCCAGCGCTCGTTAATTGCGGCTTCGCCCAAAACTTTGCTCCATTTCATTTCGCAAAGACCAGCTTTTGGGCTGCAGATGCTCGCTCAGAGTACGTATATTCTTCAAAGTAAGCTTCTTAAAATGGCTTTGTATTTTTACTTCGACTACGACACTTTCTGCTATACTATTTCCATGCATATTATTGTTGGCCTGGGGAACCCTGGGGAAGAATACGTTCGGTCGCGTCACAATACTGGGCGCATATTGCTTGAACGCTTTGCAAAAAAGGAAGACATCGCACTTGCGTCAAAGGGTGTGCATTTTGCGCATGTGGGAAAAGGGAAAGTGGGTAATGAGCCTATTACTCTCGTGCTTCCTGATACCTTTATGAACAAGTCAGGGAAGTCCGTGGTGACGCTCATAAAAAGTGTGAAGCAAGCCACGAAGCTTTTGGTGGTGTACGATGACCTCGACTTGCCATTTGGTACGGTGCGTATGGCATTTGGCCGTAGCTCGGGCGGTCACAATGGCGTTGAGTCCATCATCAAGGCGCTCAAGACCAAAGACTTCGTACGCATCCGCGTGGGCGTGTGCCCTACGACTCCTGGAGGCAAGCTCCGTAAACCGCAAGGGGAGGACGCTGTTATCAAATTTCTGATGGGAGATTTTGGCACAAAAGAAATCGATAC
>JAYVPP010000032.1:0-8341 GCA_043757305.1 Candidatus Kaiserbacteria bacterium | reverse complement strand
ATCGAGAAGCGAAACGGCGAGTGACGTCGACACGCTATTGCATGCACTCACAATACTGTGTGCACCCTCTCGCTGCAGCAGCTGCAACCCTTTGACTGTGAGCTCGGCGAGCTCGGCAGGAGTTTTCTCTCCATACGGCGCATTTTTTGTATCACCAAAATAAAGAAGGTCAGCAGAAGGAAATGCAGCCCGTATTGCTCGCGCCACGGAAAGCCCGCCAATGCCTGAATCAAAAATGCCTATCATATATGAGTGCGCGCGAGCGTCACAAACGCATCGTTTCTTTCGTACTCGTTTTGAAACAAGCCAAACGATGCAAAGCCGGGGCTAAAAAGTATGACATCACCATTTTCAGCAGCATGGACGGCGAGCGAAACAGCCTCCTCAAGTGTCCCCACTTTCTGCGCGAATGGAACAAGCGCCGCAAGCTTGTCGGTGCCAGTACCTGGAATGAGAATCACTTCCTTGGTATGAATAGCAATTTCTCGTACGAGTGCATCGAGCAGAAGTTCTTTGTCAGCGCCCCCCGCAATAAGCACTACGTTTTTTCCATCGGAAACTGCGCGGAGTCCCTGCGTCGTTGCTTCTGGAGTAGTGGCGTTGTTGTCGTTATAGATGCGAACGCCTTTATATTCTCCGAGGAGCTCGAGACGCCCGGGCACACCCTTAAATGACGCAAGTCCCGAAAAAATAAGTTCGTCCGGAAGCGAGAGTGCGCGAAGTGCTTCCACCGCGAGTGCTGCATTGAGGCGATTATGTTCACCTGGCATAGAGAGTACAAAATCTTCTGGCAAGACCGATACATCTGCGAGTACGACTTCACCACCGAGCGTGAGCCCATGCTTATATGCATATGCGGTTGCTTCACCAAATACTTGTGCTGTTGTCACAAACACATCCTTCGAAGTTTGATGGAGGAAGATCTGTGCTTTATCTGCAAAATACTGGTCAAGATTATCGTGATAATAGTTTTGATGATCCGGCATAAAGCTCGTAAAGACCGCGACCTGCGGACTAAGCTTCGCTTCGCCAAAACCTTGGAGCTGCCACGAGTCGAGCTCAAATACCGCAAGCGAGTCTGATCCTACGTCAGTAAGGAGCTGAAGATTTGAAACACCGCGCACATTGCCACCAAGTATCACGCCACCAGTGCCTGTGTCTTCAGTTACTTCGCTCAGTACGTGATGAATCATATGCGTCACTGTCGACTTCCCACGCGTACCAGTCACCCCGATCATCGGAACACCAGAAATTTCTGCAAACATCGCCGCACTCATCTTCACCGGCACGCCTTTTTCGCATGCGTGCGCAATATATGGCGAATCGAGTGGCACCCCTGCCGCCTTGAGGATAAAATCTCGTTCTTCAAAATCCTCGAGGCGGTGCTCGCCGAGCACATAGGTGATGTTTGGATATGCTGCGAGTGCCGTAAGCGACGGCGCGAGCGCTGTCGCATCCTTAAGGTCGGTCACCAGCACCTCGGCACCATGTGCTGCCAGAAACGCAGCGTCTCCAACACCCCGCCCTAGAAGCCCAAGCCCCATGACGGTCACTTTCTTGCCTTTAAACTGTTGCCCGATATCCATAGCGCTATCATAAAGAAAAGCTGGTCGAAAGACCAGCTTTTCTTTATGTGTGGGCATGAGGGGACTCGACCGTGTTTGATATGTGCTGTGGGGGAGACTCGAACTCCCACTAGGTTACCCTGCTACGACCTGAACGTAGTGCGTCTACCAATTTCGCCACCACAGCATTTCGATGAAGTAATCCCATTACTTCATCTGCCATTCGCCCGCACACTAACAGCCTAAACGTCGGCTCAACAGTTTCACCTGCCTTCGCCGCCGCAGTGTTTTCGAAAACATACTCCCAGTATGTTTTCTGCCGCATGCCCGTGGTACGAGATACAGAATACGCGGACATAAAAAAGAGGCAAGTTTCCTTGCCTCTTCACTGTTTTACCGGCTGGTGTTTACTTCCTGGACATATCGGAAGATTGCGAACATACGCCTCTGCAGCGGTCTTCGGTAAAACGCTATGCTCTGGGAGAACGAGCAGTTCACGTTTTTTATCGTCAGCAAAAACCAAACTGAGCGTTTTGCTGCAATAGGGGCAGGTCCCGCGATGTAGGTTTGCGTGCAGAGCTGCACGCGCAGTTTCATTCATATGTGTCTCCTTTCTCTAGCACCTTTATACCACATTTTTTATATTTGAAAAGGAGGGTATACTTTCACTGTCTTATGACGTATTCACTACTCCATCGACTACTCCGCAGGCTTTCGAAATATACTGTTGCGGGTAGTAGCACTTTTTTCATTGACATCGCCTTACTGTATCTCCTTTCAACACTTACGAACATCGACCAGACAATCCTCATTATAAGTACCTACCTCGTGGGCTCAACACTCAATTATCTCTTTTGTTACTACTGGGTATATCGCGGGACCTTGCGCAGAAAATCACATGGGTATGTATACTTTCTCCTCCTTGGCCTCGTCACTCTCCTACTCATTGTGACAGCTACTAATACACTCGTCACGCACTACAGCATATCGCTCATCGTTGCGCGTATTGGTGTAGGCATCGCAGTTGGCTGCATCAACTTTCTGCTCAACACTTTTTTAAATTTTAAATTGTTGTGACAGAAAAAGAGGCGCGGCAGGCGCCTCTTTATATCATGTAGAACATTTGAAGTACGGATCAAAGAGCAAAATATTTGCATACAGAGGTAGTGATTTTGGAACATACACCACTTCATTCCCCTCAACCGTTATCATTCCTTGTCCATCTATATCGATGCCATCTTGTGCGATGACGCGAAGTTCTTTGGTCAGTCTACGAATTGCAGATATTCGATGCTTGTCATTTCCAAAGTTCACCTCGCGCACGACGCCATCTTCGCACAAAAACGGGTGGAGGAGGCACGTGCCATTACGGGTCAAATATACACGCTCTGATACCCCGCTACTTTTGAGTATCGCTAGAATCGATACCTGGATTTGTGTCCGCATGGCACCAGCGGATATTGCGTCTGGCGTAGGGTTTGGTTTCAAAATCTTTAGCACCAGTTTTTTACTCGGAAACCGTTGGTGCAACTGCTTATACGTTTTCATCGGACGCTCCTTACTTTTTCACAGAACCTTTGTCTTCCTCCACTGTACAGAATAGTAGAAAAAAGAAAAGGCCAGCATGTTTCCATACTGACCTAGAGTATCGTCTGATGTTATGCGATCTTTTCACCACTGAGCAAACGGAAAACAAAATCGATCTTCCGCACATACTCCGTAGACTTCGGCTTTTGCACACGTGAACCACCGGTTGGTCCACGATTGTACGAGACATAGAGTTCTGCGAGCGAATCGCATTTATCATACGTTGCACACAGTGCACGACGATAGCCAGAAGCGCATGCTGCATTCACAAAAGGGTCTTTGCGGTCGCCGTGAATACCGGCTTCGGTGCAGGCAGATGCCTTCACCTGGTTGAGCCCCACGTCATCGTGTGTGCCGACAGCACGCGCGTTGCAGCTGGACTCGACGATAGCCTGCGCTTTTGCAAGACGGAAGCCGACATCCCCACCATTCACTGCGAGCGTGATGTCGTGCAGATCGCACGACCCGTTTGCAATGAGTGTTACCACACCGCGCTTCCACAAAGCATCAAGCATTCCAAACTTACCGTCTGAAATTGCCTTCACTTCACGGGCTGGAACGCCTGGCACGGGTAGCACAACTTTTTTGAGGTGGTGCTTGTGCGGAATCAAGACGAGGTCTCCTTTGGCGTCTACAGACACATTCGAGTCAAGTGACTCGATGAACGACGCCATATCGCCCATCGATGTGTCCGCAGGTGCCTCACGTCCCTGAAACGCTGTAGCGAGCGCTCCGACCACCATTATGGCAGTGAGAGCTGTTGAAATTATGCCCATGCTGATACGCAGCTTACGGACAATGCGCACTGTACTTACAAACATTTTTGCCTCTTTCAAGATACTTTTGGGCTTCCCACCGCGGGGCCCATAGAAAAGTATTATATCACATATATAAGCTATTTGTCAATAGTGCTAGTACGGCTTGTTTAGGGCGCAAAAATGCTACTATTGAGCTGTACTTCATTTTCATCATGCATCCCATTCCCCTCGCCTCACTCATAGAGCAGTACGGCTACCTCATCACCTTTCTTGGTACCTTTATCGAAGGTGAAAGCGTGCTCGTTTTTTCTGCTATTGCTGCGCATTTAGGCTACCTCACGCTTCCCGGTGTTATATTTTTCGCAACACTCGGCGCGACGCTGGGTGATATGACATTCTTTTTTATCGGCAGAAAATATGGCGCTCGCTTCCTGACACGTTTCCCTATAGCAAGTTCTGGTGCTGCGAGACTCAATACGCTTGTTGAACGGTTCCCAAATGCCTCCATCATCATTTTTCGTTTTATCTATGGTCTTAAAGTCTCTGGTGCCGTTCTCATTGGCATGTCGACTATCACCACGCGCCGGTTCATTATCCTCAATTTTATTGGATCCTTCATCTGGGCCAGCTCGATTACTATCCTTTCATATCTCTTTGCCGCTAGTCTCACCCATATGCTGGGGCGCATCCAAGGCATCGAAAAAATTCTTTTTGTAGTCATCGCGGTGGTCATTGCTGTGTACTACATAAGTGTACTCTGGCGTAAGTGGCTTGCGGACGTCGAGATTGATATTCTCACATCAAAATAACTTCATATGTGTATGTTGCAAACACTTCGTGGATATGGACTCCCTGTAGTACTTGTTGCAGTCGCTATTCTAGGCGCAGTTGCGATAACGGGTTTTGAAATGCTACCGAGTGCTCTTTCTGCCGAGGCACGGATGTACATCGACCCCGAGTCGCATACTGCAGTCCTCGGTGACACAGTGGTCCTTACCGTACGCGCTGAGTCGAGAATTCCAGTAAATGTATTTGCAGGTGATCTGTCATTCAATAAAAATGTGCTCCAAGTACAGTCGATCGACTACAACACTTCCGTCGCTGATCTCTGGGCAGTAAAACCGTGGTATGAAAATGGCGATGGTACACTCACCTTTGGTGGTGGAACCACAAAACATGAAGGCTTTATGGGCAACGGCTCACTCATCACGATCACCTTTAAAACCGTCGGTCCTGGCGATAGCTCCTTACATTTAAAAAATGTCCACATTTTGAAGCATGATGGGCTTGGTACCGATGCCTCAGTGAAAGAGCCTATCGATAGTGTACTTACCATACTGCCGCCAGCGGTACTCGAGCATACCAACACACATATCGCTGTCGTGAAAGAAGTACCTTCAGCAGATATTGATGGAGACGGATCCATCACCATAAAAGATGCCAGCATCTTTATGCTTCATCTCTTCGGCTATGATTCGCGTTTTGATTTCAATCTTGATGGCACCGTCGATACGGACGATCTTCGCATACTGCTCCGTAAGAAATAAGTACTGTATAGTAGTCACATATTCCTAGATGCCATTATGTATGTTTGAATTTTTTAAAACAAAGTCAGAGAATCCCGCGACCGTTGCTCGAAAACTCGAAACTAGAAAACAAGACCTACGGGACCGTATTACAGAAATAAAAGCGCACATTCAAAGTGGCAATGGTACGCCTCTAGATGGCCCACTACTCACAAGACTTGAACTGGAGCAAAGTGAATTAGAATAAAAAAGATATTGCAACTATTCTTGCACACTTAGTCTCTGGAGTAGTACCGCGTGTTCCGCCTCCACAGGAAAAACCGAGAGACGGTTGCCACGCTGAAGCAAACGCATAGTGGCAAGTGCCTGTATATTTTTCATATTTTGAAGAGTGATATGCTGCGTATATTTTGTAACAAACTGTACGTCAACGGCGCTCCAGCGCGGGTTGGCTACATGAGACTTCGCGTCGTAGTACTCAGACTTTTTATCAAACTGTAGAGAGTCTGGATACGCTTCTGTTGCCACAACTGCTTCACCCACAATCGCTGGCACCGCGCAGGACGAGTGATACACAAAGCATGTATCACCCTTTTTCATACTGCGGAGGACATTACGCGCTTGGTAGTTACGCACACCACCCCACGAGGTTTTTGTGTCACGTTTGAGGTCATCGACACTGTACGTACTTGGCTCTGTCTTGAGTAAAAAATATGCCATAGGAATAGTGCATATGTAGTGTACATGAAAAACCCTCGGTCGATTACTCGACCGAGGGTTTTTGTTCACGACAGTACAGTAGTTCGAGAGAGACTTTGTGCAAGACCATAACTCGGGCTTCACGGCCCCTCTGTGATGACGAGACTTGGAACGGATCCCCAACAGTAATGGTAAGTCCGCGCCGCAGTGCAGTATGGTATGGAAGCACGTCGGTACACACACCACCATGAAGATCGACCCATACTGGCAACACAACAATGTCTTTCGTTGAGAGGATGATAGTCGCGACACCCTGCTCAAGCGGCATACGCAAACGCCTGTTATGTGGTCCGTGTACAAACCACGCACCCTTGTTGGTCCTCCCTCCTTCAGGATGAATGACGAGACACTCACCTTCGGCAAGTAACTCAATGGAACGAAGGAGTGCTTGTTTGCGAGACACAGCATCCCTGCGCTGCACAGTAACACACCTAATGAGTGGAAAGATCCACCAAAGCCACCGAGGCAAAAACGACGCGGGGTCTGGTAGCGAATATGGCCAGAGCTCCGGTATCGCTTTCCAGAAGGACTGTGCGAGCAGTACCGAAAGAAAGTACGACTCCACAACAGCAGGGTGATTGGACACAATGAGTACACGCCCCCGCCGAAGTGCGGCTTCGTAGCGCTCTTGCCCGTGCACTACCAATTTTCCACTCCACCGATAGGGCAACGTGAAAAACAAATAGAACCAAAAGCCAACTGTATAGTAGAGGAGGAATGCATGCGCAACCTTCCCTATTCGCCTCCAACGTGGTGGGCGTTTTGTGTCATTTGACATGACGTTCTCCTTTTAAGGACTGACTATTCTGGCGTGACTATAGCATAAAACGCGGCCATTGAAGACCGCGTTTGTATTATTCAATATGTGTTATTTCTCACGAGGCATTCTTGGGTGCCGTGGCCTTCCAAGCGGCGGAAGCCGATCCACATTTGACTCGGGATTAGGAGTACATACAATCCTGTCACCCAACACAGCAAACGTTCCTATCCTTCCCCACTCGAAGGCTTCCTCCCCAATGACTGTACGCATCTCTTCTGTGAGTACAGAGAGGAGGTGAGCGGGAATCTGTGTCGCTTTTTCAACCACTTCAACTGAAAGACAATCTTTCCCCCATGATAGAGACCCATCCCTATGAATAGAAATCGGCTCTGGTACTTTAAAGTGCTGCATCCGGTGCACCACCGATACCAAAACAGAGAGAAAATCTTGCGGTATCCCACGCACATAGTGTTGGTATTGGTCGGTGACATCAAACTTCCAGGGGATGATGTACATGCGTCCAAAAATACTTCCCACGGCACCCTGTTCGTAGAGTTTACTTAAACCTACATCAGACATGCCGAGGCCAAGAAAACCTTTGGACAAAAAGGTGGTCATGAAGCGCCGCTTGAAACGCGCTTTTGATATAAGGTGCTTCGATAAGAATGCTTCACTGGGAAACTTTTTTACAAAAGTGTCATAGTCCATGTCGTATCTCCATTTTTCTATCTGGCGCAACAATACAGGAAACAGCCACTGCGGGCAAGCGTCACCGTATCTGCTACACTAGCGCCATGGCAGAGATACAATTTCCTGAAGCATGGAAACCGCTCCTTAAGGCGGAGTTTGAGAAGGATTATTTTAAGGAGCTTACTCTTCGTGTGCGAGCAGAGTATTTAAAACAGCAGGTATTCCCTCACCCGAAGTCTCTTTTCCGCGCGCTTACTTCGTGCGCACCAAACGATGTGAAAGTAGTCATCCTCGGACAAGACCCGTACCACACTCCAGGCGTGGCCGACGGCCTCGCCTTCTCGACACTTCCAGGGAACCGCGTACCGCCATCACTCTTGAATATCTTCAAAGAGATAGAGTCTGAGTACAGAGGAACTATCGACAAGAACCCCGACCTCTTTCGGTGGGCGTCGCAGGGCGTCCTATTGCTGAATGCCTCACTCTCGGTGCGAGCGGGTCTGGCAAACTCACACGCAGACTATGGTTGGCACAGCTTCACCGATGCAATCATTCATGCAGTTTCTCGAAACACTGAGCATGCCGTGTTTATGCTCTGGGGCGCTTTTGCGCAAAAAAAAGAAGCACTCATCGACACACACCAACACCTCATCCTAAGGTCTGTACACCCCTCACCCCTCTCCGCGCACCGGGGAT
>JAYVPP010000031.1:0-8455 GCA_043757305.1 Candidatus Kaiserbacteria bacterium | reverse complement strand
AAGTTTAAGGATCTCACCAACGACAAGGGTCGCGAAGAGCTCAAGGAACGCTTTGACGAAATCAAAGGGGAAATCGAAAGCATCATCGAAGGTATCGTCCTTGATGAAATGCGTTTCCACAAGTTCTCGATGAAATACTCGACGCTCTTTGATGCTGCTATTGGTGCTGAAGCGCTCTTCGACCTTTTCAATAAGGTTGACCTCGTGAAGCTCGAGGCAAAGCTCGTAGAAAAGCGCGAGACAGCAGGTGCTGCCGACCGCGCAAAGCTCGACAAGCGTCTCTCGCTCGTGCGCTCAATGACCACTGCAGAAGTACGTCCAGAATGGATGTTCCTCACTCGCATTCCGGTCATTCCACCAGCACTTCGTCCGATGGTTGCGCTCGAAGGCGGTCGTCATGCTTCATCTGACCTCAACGACCTGTACCGTCGCGTCATCAACCGTAACAACCGTCTCAAGAAGCTCCTTGATATCAAGGCGCCAGACGTTATTCTCCGTAACGAAAAGCGTATTCTTCAGGAAGCTGTTGATGCACTTATCGACAACTCTATCCGTCACGGCAACACTGCGTACTCAGTCATGAGTCAGGCGCAGCGTCGTCCGCTCAAGTCACTTTCCGACTACCTTAAGAGCAAGCAGGGTTACTTCCGTCAGAACCTTCTTGGAAAGCGTGTGGACTACTCGGGCCGTTCGGTTATCGTTATTGGTCCGGACATGAAGCTCGACCAGTGTGGTCTTCCAAAGCACATGGCGCTTGAACTATTCCGTCCGTTTGTTATTTCTGAGCTTCTCCGCCAAGAGCTCGCGTACAACATTCGTGGTGCAGGTCGTCTCATTGAAGACGGTGTGCCTGAAGTGTGGGCGATTCTTGAAAACGTCATTCGCGACAAGCACGTACTCCTCAACCGCGCACCAACACTTCACCGTCAGGGTATCCAGGCGTTCCGCCCAGTGCTCATTGAAGGAAACGCGATTCAGATCCATCCGCTCGTCTGTCGTGCATTCAACGCTGACTTCGACGGCGACCAGATGGCTGTGCACGTACCGCTCGGACCTGAAGCACAGATGGAAGCCAGGATGATCATCTCTGCAAACCACAACATCTTGAAGCCAGGTTCAGGCGACCCAGTTGTTTCTGAAAAGCTTCTCGATATGGCACTCGGGTGCTATTGGATGACAAAGGCTGTCGATGGCGCGCACGGCGAAGGGAAGTTTTTCCCTTCACCAAATGCAGCTATCACTGCGCACGACTTCGGCGCTATCGACTTCCGCGCAAAGATCAAGGTTCTTGCGACTGATACCGCAAAGTACAAGCAGTACAACAAGGCTGTATTTGAAACAACTGTTGGCCGCTTGCTTTTCAACAGCGCGCTCCCAAAGCACTTTGCATTCATCAACGACCTCGTCACACAGCGTTCACTCTTTGCAGTCGTTATTGATATCATCGACAACGAAGGTATTGGTGCGGTGCCTGAAATCATCGATAAGGTAAAGCGTCTTGGCTTCCTCTATGCGACGAAGTCTGGCGTAACGTGGGGTATTGATGACGTGACCGTACCACCTCAGAAACCAGAGATCATCGCACAGTCTCGCGAAGAAGAGCGTGTCATCACAGAGCACTTCAACCAAGGCCTGCTCTCACGTGATGAGCGCCGCCGCCTTGTGGTCAGTATCTGGCACCGCACAAAGACTGCAATCGAGAAGGTAATTCCTCAAACACTCGACCCTATGGGTTCGGTAAGCGACATGTGGCAGTCGGGTGCCCGCGGTTCGCTCGGACAAATTGCACAGATGGCCGGTATGAAGGGTCTCATCGTAAACACTCGCGGTGAGACAATCGAATTCCCCGTTATTTCTTCGATGAAGGAAGGTCTCTCACCGATTGAATACTTCAACACCACGCACGGTTCACGTAAGGGTCTCGCTGACACTGCGCTCCAAACTGCAAAGGCTGGATACCTCACACGTCGTCTCTTTGACGTCGCACAAGATGCAATCATCACTGAGGATGATTGCGCAACAAAGCAGGGCATCTCTATCGGTCGTCTCTCTGCATCAGGTATTGAGATCGCATTCTCTCGCGCTATCCGCGGTCGCGTACTTGCCGAGGACATCGTAATAGACGGAAAGGTTGCGTACAACCAGGGTGAAATCGTATCGCGCAAAGATGCACTCGCTATTGAGCAGAATAAGGCTATCACTGCTGTCGAAGTGCGTTCACCAATGACCTGTAAAACACTCCGCGGCGTTTGTAAGATGTGTTACGGTATCGACCTTACTACGAACAACCTCGTTGACCTCGGCGAAGCAGTAGGAACTGTGGCTGCACAGGCTATCGGTGAACCAGGAACACAGCTCACGATGAATACGAAGCATGCGGGAGGCGCAGCATCGGTTGGCGGCGACGTAACCTCAGGTCTTCCACGCGTAGAAGAAGTATTCGAGAAGCGTCTTCCAAAGACTCCTGCACTTGTATCTGTGAGCGATGGTGTTGTGACTGAGATCCGCACTGAAGGTCGCGACAAGACCATCGTCATTCTTCCAGAAGGCACCAAGAAGAAAGAGGCGCTCGAGTACCCAGTGCACTACCGCCGTTCTGTATTGGTCTCTGTCGGAGATGAGATCAAGAAAGGTCAGATCATGACCGACGGTTCCGCAGACCTTTCTGAAGTCTTCAAGTTTGGAGGTGAGCAGCAAGTGCAGGATTACATCATCACAGAAACGAGCCGTATCTACGAACTCCAAGGTGTGACCATTGCGCGCAAGCACATTGAACTCATCGTGAAGCAAATGCTTTCACGTGTGAAGATTACTGAGTCTGGCGATAGCCCATACACTGTCGGAGACGTGGTAGAAGAATGGAACCTCGAGAAGACCAACCGCGCTCTTAAAGCAGAAGGTCAGGAAGTTGCAAAGGGCAACAAGCTCATCCTCGGGATCACCGAAGTGTCACTTTCTCGCAAGAGCTTCCTTTCTGCAGCATCATTCCAGAACACCACACGTATCCTCATCGGCGCTGCTGTCCGTGGTAGTGTGGA
The DNA here is from genome assembly GCA_043757305.1 of Candidatus Kaiserbacteria bacterium. Taxonomy (GTDB): domain Bacteria; phylum Patescibacteriota; class Minisyncoccia; order Phycocordibacterales; family UBA918; genus JAYQPD01. Next base: position 5,417 of record JAYVPP010000031.1, on the reverse strand, counting down.
CACACTCTCTGGCCTCAAGGAGAACGTGATCATCGGCCGCCTTATCCCTGCAGGTACAGGATTTGCCGGAAGCGCGAAGCACGCTATGATCAAGGCTCTCGACGCAGGACTCGAAACCGAAGCATAATTACGACTGTTGTAACGGAGAGATGACCTACGGTCATCTCTCCGTCTATCGCCATGGCAACACCTGTCGAACAAATTAAAGACAAGCTCAGCATCCTCGACGTTGTCGGCGGGTATGTAAAGCTTACAAAATCGGGGAAACACTGGAAGGGGAAGTCTCCCTTTACGAGTGAAAAAACTCCGTCGTTCTTTGTTTCACCCGAACGCGGCATGTACTACTGCTTTTCTTCGGGAAAGGGAGGAGATATGTTTACGTTTCTGCGTGAGATGGAGGGCGTAGACTTTCGTGGCGCGCTCACTATGCTCGCCGAGCGAGCGGGAGTCCAGCTAAATAATGAAAAAGCCGAGGACCGCACGGAGCGCGATACGCTGTATGCGATTGTGGAGGAAGCGGCGCGCTTTTTTGAAGCGGAGCTTGAAAAAAGCGCGCCGTCACTTGCATACCTCGCAACCCGTGGAGTCACCCCAGCGACCATCACAAAGTGGCGCATTGGTTTTGCTCCCGCAGAATGGCGATCACTGTTTGTGCATCTCAAAGAAAAAGGTTTTGCGCAGGACCTCATCATGAAAGCGGGTCTCATCAAGGGTAACGAGAGAAGCGCAGAGCCATACGACACCTTCCGCAACCGCATTATGTTCCCGATCGCAGACACCGCAGGAAGGCCTGTTGGTTTCTCTGGTCGCGACATGAGCGGCGAGCCAGAAGCACCAAAGTACGTCAACTCTCCTGAGACTCCGCTCTACGAAAAGTCGCGCATTCTATTCGGGTACGACAAAGCAAAAAACAGCATTCGAACAATGGACTTCACGCTAGTCGTGGAAGGGCAGTTTGACCTCGTACTTTCACATCAGGCTGGGTACACAAATACTGTAGCTATCTCTGGCACCGCCATGACCGACACGCATGTAGAGCAGGTGAGTAGGCTTTCTCAAAAAGCCGTGCTTGCACTCGACTCAGACAAAGCCGGTATTGCTTCGGCAAAGCGCTCGGCTACACTTATGTTGCTACGCGACATGGATGTCAAAGTCGCTCGCATCGAAGGAGGGAAGGATCCTGCAGACCTCGTGAAAGAAGATCCGAAGCTCTTAAAGAGCTGCATCGGCCACGCAGTCCACGTCATTCCATTTTTGATTGACACCGTGAAGCGTGAGACAGCGGACGAGCGCGCATTCAAGCTCCGGGTCCGTGAAGAGGTTGTGCCCTTTGTCGTCCTTATGCCAAACCGCATTGATGCTGAGCATTTTGAACACTTCATTGCAGAGGCAACGGGTACGACACCAGACGCAATACATCACGAAGTCGAGCGAGTCCGAGAGGAAGCAAAGCGTGAACAAGCACGCGAAGCACGAGCAACACAAGTCGCTGCACCCGCAGTAAAAACGCCACCAAAGCTCACAGAATTTCGTCGCACCGAAGATGTTGTATTTCATCTCGTTGGTGTGGTATTGTGGCAACAGTCTGTTGAATCTCCCCACCTAGCGCCCGCACTACTACGGGCCTATCTACAGGATATGTTAGGGGACGAGCGCATTCGACTACTCGATGATTGGTCTGAAGAAGACAAGAACAAAGCAGCGTTTCTTGCAGAGCACGCCTACGGAGAAGAAGTCGATCTAAAACACATTCGAGAGACTGTTGCGATACTGTTGCGTGAGTTGTCACTCCGTACACTTCGCACCATGATTACGGATGTGCGCAAAGACCTCAAGGATGCAGAACAAAAGGGAGATACGGCGCTTCAAGAAAGTCTGCTCGGCATTGCCAACGATTTACAAAAGAAATTGCGTACACGAGAGACGGCTTCAAAAGACGAATTTATTCTTCACCACTAATCGTAGTATTTACTATATGGCACAGAAAAAAAATATAAAGAAAGTCGCAAAGAAGCCTGCCAAAAAAATAATAGGCAAGGTGGTGAAGAAGGCTGTGTCCCAAAAGAAAACAGTGAAGAAGGTAGTGAAGAAAGTTGCTCCAAAGAAGGTCGTGAAAATGACTAAAGTTGTAGCAAAAAAAGTTGTGAAGAAGGTTGCACCAAAAAAAGCTGAAAAAGTACCTAAAGTTGTAGCAAAAAAAGTGCCAGAACGTAAGCCGCTTTCAAAAGCTGTTGCTGCAAAAGCGTCGGCGCTCATTGAGCGTGGACGTGCACGTGGCTACATCACGTACGACGAAATACTTCGCGATTTTCCAACCATCGAAAACGATGTTGCATTTCTTGAAGACCTCTACGAGCGTCTCGCGACTGCGTCTATTGATATCCTCGAAAGTGGTGGCATGCTCGGCAAAGATGTTACTGAAGGTATGCTCGATAAGCGCAACATGTACCATCGTCGTTCAGAGGCAGGCTTTGACTCTATCCAAATGTATCTTCGCGAAATCGGCCAGTACCCGCTCCTTAGCGGCCTTGAAGAACGCACGCTTGCAAAGCGTATTGTCGATGGCGACAGTGAAGCACGCAACCTCCTTGCTCGTGCAAACCTCCGCCTCGTGGTGTCTATTGCAAAGAAGTACGTAGGTCGAAGTCCCGATCTCACCTTACTTGACCTCATCCAGGAAGGAAACCTCGGCCTCTTTAAGGCTGTCGATAAATTCGACTTCACCAAGGGTTTCAAATTTTCGACATATGCTACCTGGTGGATCCGTCAGGCTATCACCCGCGCGCTTGCCGACCAGTCTCGCACCATCCGCATCCCGGTGCGCATGGTTGAAACGATGGCGAAGTACAAGCAGGTGTCGCGTCGTCTTGCTCAGGACCTCGGCCGCGACCCGATGCCAGAGGAGATCGCTACCGAAATGGGTATTGAGGTAGAAAAGGTGTACCAGATCGAGAAGATTAGCCAGGACACCATTTCTCTCGAAATGCCTATCGGTGACGAAGACGACCGCTCACGCCTTTCAGACTTTATTTCAGACGACAAGATTCTCGCACCAGACCAGGAGGTAGCGCACCGCATCCTCGCAGACCAAGTGAAGGAAATCCTCGACTCGCTTTCAGAAAAGGAGCGCAAGATTCTCGAAATGCGTCACGGCCTCATGGATGGCACGTACCATACTCTTGAAGAAGTAGGAAAGGAGTTTGGAGTTACTCGTGAACGTATCCGCCAGATTGAAGCGAAGGCGCTTGAGAAGATACGCCAGCATGACAAGGCGCGTCGCCTGAAGTCGTACTAAACAAACAAAAGCCGGCGCTGCAATTTTTGACCTGAGCCCATACCCCCAACCTTCAAAAATTGTAGCGCCGGCTTTTTGCGTACTTGTCAACATATTAATCTGAATCTGCTTTGCGTAGGCCTGGCCTATGTAAAGCAGCTGGGCAAAAGAAAAGGCCATCACATGGGACACCCTCTTCAGTGTCTGGTGACAGCCTTCAAAACCGTCTTCTCTTCTTCTCGTAGTATCTATCACGCCACCTATCGGCGAAGTCATCGCACACTCTCACAGGATCATCTTCTTCCTCATTCTTGTAGACCTTGCGAACCCCGTCAAACGAGCAAACGAGTATACCCCCTTTGACACGACGAGCCTGACACGCCATTCCGTTGGGCCAGAGGAAAATTGTATGCCATCCGTTAGCCAGCGGTAACTGCGCTTCTTCCTTGGTAAATCCGAAGGTGATTGCAAGATCGCCCTCATTCATGGCTTGAAGTTGTTTGGCAGTATGAGGACTTGTTTCGTACTTGGTCATGATTGCACTCCTTTTTGTTGTTTAGGAACTAATTTAGTCGTATTATATCACATATACAATAAAAAGCAAGTATTAAAATACCGCCTGGATAGTCTTTAATACATAGGGTAACCCTATGTATTAATAAGAAGGCTCTAAAACCACCTGTGCAGTGTAGGTCTGGTTTGCAAAATATATGATAATATCATATGATATATTCATACTACTTTAAGCATTATTCCTATGACTACTATCTCTGTTCCGCTTTCAGCAGGTGACCTCAAGTTTCTTGAGGATAAGGTTGCCGAAACAGGACGAACCAAAGCCGACATCATGCGTGAGGCGCTAAAGCTGTATGCCGACGAAATGGCTGTGGTGCGCATTCTCCGTGCCGCAGCGGAGCCATCACTCGATGGTGACCTTGACGCGCTTGCGTCACGAATCTAAGTCATATGCATATTCGCTATAAGCCGACATTCGTTCGTGCGTATAAAAAAATGTCTCCAGAGCTCAAGCAAGAAGTAAAAGAGAAAATTATTTTGTTTGCAGATCCTTCAAATCACGAACGACTTCGAGTACATAAGCTCAAAGGAAAGTTGAAGGGTTTCTATAGTTTTTCTGTCACTCATGCACATCGTGTCGTATTTCAGTACGAAAAACCAGATGTCGCAGTACTCATCGCTATCGGTGATCACGATGTATATCAATAAAACCGCCTGGATAGTCTCAGGCGGTTTTGTCTGACGAGTACTTATGCTATCCACATTACAAAACCATATTCTCCGAAAGATCGCTATACTGTATCTATAAGTGTTTGTATGAGTACCTTACGTGTACATAAAGAAAGAGGTGAAGGAGAAAACGGTGGTCTTGATTTTACCCCGTACTATTTCCTCAACGTCTTCCTGCCCATCTTTTGGTTTGCATATCTTGGTGTTGCTGCCACATATGTGTTTGTCACGTTCTGGCTTTCACCCGTCCTTAATCCAGACCTCTGGATCCCAATCATCTATTACTCACTTTCGACCGCATTTCTCGCGCTCACCATCGCATGTACCATTATGGCGGTAATGATGGGAGGGTATGACGTCCGTCGCGCCGAGGAGATCATCAAAATCCCCATGATCGTCGCTGCCTCTGTCCTTGTCATTCGTTTTGCGCTTCCGGTCATTACGACCATTCAGCAGATGCTCGCGATCAATTAAGAAAAATAAAAAGAGCCGGTCCCTCCTGGGCCGGCTCTTTTTTTTGTACTCCATTTCACCATACTTCATTTGCAACATTCGCAAGTACCTAAAAGTGCACGTATACTAGGGGTATGAAACAAGTCCTCGATGAAGCTTTTGCGAAAGCATACACCCGGCTCAATGAGGGACAGAAGCTGGCGGTAGACACCACAGAAGGTCCTGTCGTGGTGATGGCAGGCCCAGGAACTGGAAAGACCCAGGTGCTGACACTTCGTATTGTGCACATTCTTCGGACCACTGATGTGCCTCCAGACGCCATCCTAGCACTTACTTACACAAACTCTGGCGTGGCTGCGATGCGAGAACGCCTCCGCACATTCATCGGCAGTGACGCATACCGAGTCAATATTCACACCTTCCATGGCTATGCTTCATCCATCAT
>JAYVPP010000030.1:0-2324 GCA_043757305.1 Candidatus Kaiserbacteria bacterium | reverse complement strand
ACGGCGTAACTTGAAAACGCACTTTCGCTAGAAGAATATCGCGATGCTAAAAACGCTCTGGTCGTCTCAAAACAACTTCTCAAAGAGAAATTATCGGCTTTTGAGCAAAAAGCGAATAATCGGTTCGAACTTACCGAAAAGTTTTTGAAATACAATATGGAATTGGCAAATGACCGAACAAATGAAGAAAATACTCATTTGTTCAAAAAAGTCGGTTCGAACTTTCAAATTAGGGATCGAACCGTACTTTTTGAGCCACGCGGAGCGTGGAAAACCCTTTTGGATTCAGGATTCGGCGGGGAGAACGCATTAGGATCGGCGCTTCGCGCCGACCCCGTTTCCGTTCCAAAAACCCTTTCTGAAAATTTGCGGAGGAGGTGAGATTCGAACTCACGGTCCGGTTTCCCAGACTCCTGTTTTCAAGACAGGTGCAATAGACCAACTCTGCCACTCCTCCGTATCACTATTTGCCAGAACGCACTTTAGCATTTTTTCCCTTTTGAAACAAACTGTGTCCAAGGTGATGTGACATGTGACAGTTGGGGCAGAGGAGCTCTAGATTATCGAGAATGTCTGCTCCTCCGCGATGTCGCTCATGCTTATGGTGCACTTGTAGTATGGCGTAGTTTTTTTCACCACAACGTCCACAAACCCCGCCATGCTCGTGGGCAATTTTTTCTTTCAGTATCTTACTCTTGTTTGCTTTGTCACTTGGGCGAGTGCGAGTGTATGAAATACCCGTGCGAGACTTGTTAGCGCATTCACGCGAGCAAGTACGCTTGATGCCGAAATACGTCTTGCCACATACAGTGCAGACACGACTTATGCGCTGATGCTTTCCACAACACAAAGAAGAACAATATACGTTGCCACTTTTGATCTGGATAGGGCGGCGGTATATCGTTTTTTTGCACATCGAGCACGTTGTGTTTGGCTTTCGTTCCATAGCTTTAGTATATAATATTCACTCGACCACATGCTGTGTATACAGAGTAGTGTGCGCAGCGGGGAACGAGTGCGTGATACTATTAGTGCATGCAGCGATACGTCGTGGAATGGCATAAAGAAGGGGAGAAGATAGAAAAGTCAGCAGACTGGTACTGGGTGCTGGGCATTGTTGCGTGTGCGGGCATCATCATTGCCTTCCTTTTTGATAATATCCTCCTTGCGACCATCCTTGGCCTCGGAGCAGTGGTGATAGTCCTTCTCGATCATCGCGGTCCCGAGGACACGCTGTGTCGCCTTACGCATAAAGACATCACCGTAAACGACACAGTGTATCCGCTTCGTGACCTCGAGGCGTATCATATCGACGAAAAACACGGCGAGCTTGTCCTTAGGTTTGCGACGGGGCAGCTCTTGATGCCAATTGTGGTCGTCCATATTCCTGAAGATTATCTCGACGAGATCGACGCGCACTTCCGCGCAGTGGTGCCGCGTGAGCATATTGACGAAGCGCTTTCGCATCGCCTACTGGAAATTTTTGGAATTTAAGGTATTGTAGGTGAGCTTACTGCAGAAATGTAGTGAGTATCTGAGCGGTTTCGCCCCGCGTAAAGTCGAGGACTTTGCTTCACCTGTGTTCGGAATACAAGCGAAAGTACACTTTCCCTTGATTCCTCACTTAGTGAAGTAGCACAACCTGGGGTAGATTGCTCAAAAGAGAAGCAATTCAACAACGACTCGCTCCCTGTAAGCAAAAGCATGCTGAAACGGCGTTCGGAAAATATGAAAGCAGGGCTCTCACATTTCCTTTCTTGTTTCAGTAAGCAGAGCTTCCGGGAAAGTCACTTGAAGGTTAGTCGCTCCCTGATATTTTTGGTTTCACCAAAAATGGTCGGGAGCTTCACTCGCACAAAGAATGAAAATGAATTTTCATTCTCGTACTCGTTCGCTCCCGTCGTTCAATGGATAGGACGCAAGCTTGCGGAGCCTGTAATGTAGGTTCGATTCCTACCGGGAGCACAAATGAAAAAACGCCTCAGGGCGTTTTTTCGTATGTCCTGAGCAATTAGATTATAAACACCCAATCGAATATCCTCTTGCATTCCAATTCAGATATGCTACATTGTAGCTACATAAAAATATCAGTATGACTACCATCAACAAAACAGACGTTGTTCGCGCCCGCATTGAGACTCGCGTTAAAAAAGACGCCGAGGGTATTTTGAAGCGTCTTGGTGTATCACACAGCACATTTATCAATATGAGCTATCGAGCTGTCGTAGAGGCGAAGGGTATTCCACTTTCCCTCCATATCCCCAATGCAGAGACCGCGAAGGTTCTTCGTGAGGCACGAAAGAGTGCTAAGCGAGGAAAGTATA
>JAYVPP010000029.1:0-8564 GCA_043757305.1 Candidatus Kaiserbacteria bacterium | reverse complement strand
TTTTGGGCTGTATCCTTGCATATGCCTTTTTTGTGCTACATACGGATGCGCGCTATATGACGTTTATCAGTGATACGATCTCAACATCAGCGCCAGGAGCCTATGCAAATCATCGTATAGAATTCACTATTGATACTGACATTCCTCCGAGTGGATACATTGTTGTCCATCTCGAGGATGGAGCATTCAACATTCCCACAAGTACGTTTAGTTATCGTACTGTCGAAGTGGCGACTGCTCCATCCCGCGGGTCGTCTTTTACCCCACGGCCTGCAGCAAGTACGACAGATGCAACGCATGACGGTGTAGCTATCGTGTCAGGTACATCTGGCTCTGTTACTGTCAATCTCAATAGCACGGTCGGCATACCTGCAGGTACGGTCGTGCAAGTAAGGCTTGGTGCAAATGCTTCTCAATCTTCCACAACTATCGACAGAGGAATAAAAAATCCAGAGATAACGGCTTCATATGCTGTAACGATAGATGCAGGTGGCGGGCTTGAAGCACACGCAAAAACGATCGTAGTCATTACCGACCCAGTGGGTATTGGACCACTCAATACAAAGTCGCTGATACCACCATTTCGTTTTAATGGCGCTCCCACCAGTACGCTTTCGCATACTACCAGTGCTGTTGAGCTCTCGCTCGAGACCGATAAGCTTGCAAAGTGTCGTTTGGCACAAACTGCGGGAGTACCATTTGATTCTATGACGTCACAGCTGTCGGGCTCGGTCACGTTCTTTGAAGGTTTTCAGATTGTGCATACCTATCAAGTCACGGGGCTTACGCCTGATACGACACACAGCTACTTCATCCGCTGTATAGATCGCGAAGGCAATATGAACCCCGATGATTATCAAATTTCATTTAAAATTCTTCCGGTGCCGACAGGTCTCCCTAATACTGGTAGCACGACAGATTCTCTCGGTGGCTCTGGCGCTGGAGGAACGGGAAGCGGCAGCTCTGGTACGGGCGGCGGCACATCGGGAGGTTCTACTGGGGGTGGTGGAAGTGGTGGCTCTGGTGGCGGTGGAGGAAGCTCAAATGGCAATTCTGGTGGTGCAAATGGTGGTGGAAGTTTTGAGCCAACACCAGCCCAATATGAAAGTGGCGATGGGCAAGTCGTCATCACCGGCTATGCTTTTCCCGGCAGCGTCGTCACCGCACTTGTGGATGGATTTGCTGCAAATACCGCTCGTACCGACAACACTGGCGTCTTTTCTGTGACCATTCTCCAAATCGCACGTGGTGTGTATACGTTTGGTGTCTACGCTACAGATCCACAAGGTGTAAAGTCGACAACGTTTGCCACGACATTTACGGTCACTGGCGCACGCAGCTCGGCACTTTCAAATATTCATATTATGCCGACTGTACTCGTGACGCCAAATCCCGTAGCTCCCGGAAGTGTCGTTCGTTTTTCTGGGTTTGCAATTCCAAATAGTAGCGTGACTGTGGAAACGCAGCGTGATAAAAGTTCTGGTTCTGAAAAGCAGTCACTTACGGCATCCGCAGATAGTAGCGGAAAATGGTTTGTCGATCTCTCTACTGCTGGTTTGCAAAAGGACTTGTGGAAAGTGCGCGCACGTTCTACGACGGCTCTCACTGGAGTTACGTCGCAGTTTTCAAACTACACTACGTATGCCATCGGTCAGGCTGCGCCAAAGACGCTCAACTCCGATCTCAACCGCGATGGCAAAGTAAATCTCGTCGACTTTTCTATTCTGTTATTCCATTGGGGAACTGCTGGTGGAAATTCAAATCCACCCGCTGACATCAACGGCGATGGTAAAGTGAATCTCACCGACTTCTCGATTTTGATTTTCAATTGGACTGGCTAGCGAGTTGTGGGTAATTACACACGGAAAATACACAGTTATAACCTATACTAGTAGAAAGGTTCTATATGTCTTTTTTACAACGACTAAAGGGGAAGGGTGTTCGCGGTGGCGCGAAGCTGCAATCGTCTGAGGAAGAGACGGCGGTTGATAAAATTGCCCAGCTCGATGTCGATGTCTTTCAGACTGATGACACGATTGTAGTCTATGCGCAGGCAGCGGGTGCTGATCTTTCCGATATCCATGTTTCTATCGAAGGTGATGCTGACATTGTGCTCATCGAGGGGCGTCGCATGCGTCCTGAGCAGATCGTATTTCCCAAAGCAATACCAGAGGGTGCGTTCTTTACTGAAGAGTGTATCTGGGGAGATTTCTATCGGCGTATCATTCTTCCTGAAAGTGTCGATATAGAAGCTGCAGAAGCAAAAGTAAAAAGTGGCGTGCTCATACTCGTGCTCCCGCTCCTTCGTCCTGAAGAAAAGGAGAAAGTCAGACTCAAGGTTCGTAATGTTGAAGCGCGAAAACGCTAAGTACTATGCAAGGAGTATTACGCACGGCATGGATAGATATGTTTCGAGTATTGCTCGTCGGCACGTTAGTGCTTACTGTATTTTTTTCTTTTGCAACGTTTGCGTTTGCGGCGGAGACATCCGTAACTCCAGCAAAAGGTACCTACACGAAAGGTCAAACATTTACCGCAACGGTGCGCGTCGATCCACAAGGGAAGAGCGTGAACGCTGTAGAAGCGACGCTCACGTTTGATACCTCGAAGTTTTCTGTGGTGAGTGTTTCCAAAACTGGATCAATCTTTTCACTCTGGACTACAGAGCCGACTTTTTCAAATACACAGGGCACTATTCAGTTTGGTGGGGGAAGTCCAAAACCATTTTCTGCACCATCCACACTTGCGGTCATTACGTTTAGAGCAACTACAGAGGGAGATGGCGAAGTAGCATTTAAGACCGCGTCTGTACTCGCTGCAGATGGTCTCGGTACTGACGTATATTCAGGTGGCATAAAAGCTACGTACACCGTGAGTGCCGGGAAGGCAACGCCCGATGCGCCTGCTGATACAAAGCCTACTGACGTTCCTGCTCAAGATTTAAATACTGGTGATGCTCCCAATAAATCTACCGATGCAGCCATCGCCTTTGGAGATCCACCGCGTGCTCCTGAGGTAGGATCAAAACAATTTCTCGATCCTGAGCTGTGGTATGCAACAACTACTGGTACTTTTACGTGGGATCTTCCGTTTGATGTAAACGCGCTCTTCTTAGAAATTGCAACAACTTCAAACAATATACCTACTAAAAAAATCACACCACCAGTCGGAATCATCAACCTGACACCGTTTGATCTTCACGATGGTGTGCAGTATCTTTCGATGCGCTATGGAAACCAAGTAGGTCTTGGAGCAATTCTCAACCGCAAGATACTGGTGGATGCAACACCTCCGGAGCCCTTTACCATAAATGTACGCGCCGGCAACTCTACCTCGTCATTTCCCACGCTTCACTTCGATGCACATGACCCAACCTCTGGCATACACCACTACGAGCTCACCATCGCAAACCGTGAGCCGGTCACGGTAACACCAGACGAAGCAAAGCTTGGTTATCTCATTACCTCGCTTGAAGATGGTACCTATACTGTGCACGTAAAGGCGTTCGATAAGGCAGGAAATGTCACAGAGTCCACGACACCGCTTCTCATCACTGCTGGATGGACAAAACCTACCGAAAAAGCAAAAGATTCATCGTTCTGGTCGATCTTTAGTCTTCAGAATTTCTTCTTCGTAAGCTTGCTGATACTTATCGGCTCACTACTCGGCTACATCATATATCTCCGAAAACTCTTCTCACGAAAGGAAACACGTTTGCGTAAGGAGACAAAAGAAATCCAAGACCAGATGGAAAAAATCTTCTCCGCACTTCGTGATGAAATCTACGATCAGATCAACGCCATTACCAAAAAGCCTCGTTTGTCACGACAAGAAAAAGAAGCCGTAGAAAACCTCGGAAGCGCACTTGAGGTTTCAGAAACCTTGATTGAGAAGGAAATTGTTGACGTGCAGAAAATTCTTAGGTAGAAACATATCCAATCCACAGAATAGCCCGCCGTTTATATCAAACGGCGGGCTATACTTTATACTAAGCCCCCATTCTATTTTAATGAATGTCGTGGCCCGTTGTTGGTGGAGACAATGACAAATATACGAAGAACACTATTTCGCCTTAGGGTGCCTATTTTAGGTGCAGCTATTTTCTTGTGTCTCTTCGGCTACGCAGTGTATGCAAACTTTTTTGATACGTTGACCACGGCACAAACAATCCACGTTCTACCGCTTTCAATATCAAATACTGGTTGGAAAAATACTGAAACACTGTATGTGCAAGATCTTTCTGAACATGCGCTCTTTCAGTCATTTACAAAATCAAATTCTGCATATCTTGATCCGCAAGGTGTTGTCGGTGCGCCACCCAGCACATCTGTACCTACAGAGGCCGTGTCGTCTTCCACTCCACTACCACCCGTAGGCTCGTCTTCAGGATCGGGTGCAAAATCTTCAAGTGGAGGCGACAGTTCGGGAACACCTTCTGTGAGTTCTGCAGCATCATCGCAACCTGCCGCTACGCAAACTCCCGCAGTGTCTCCTGCATCTCCTGATGCACCAGTTATAAATCCGCCGACTCCACCATCACCTGAGCCCGCACCAGCAGTAGCTCCTCAAGCTCCGCCTTCGGGAGATGGAACTGTTTCGTCCGCTCTCCATGCGTATATAGCACGAGCGACAGAACAGCTTCCGCTCGCCCTTGAGTCAACAGCAGTTTCGACGACGCCAGATGCTGGCTCTGCCGTGGCCGACCCGTCACCTGCGCCGGTACCGCCACTTACCACTGACCCTGTTGTTCCTGCACCGAATACAGAAGGAACTTCCGCATCATCGTCATCTATCGAAATAAATGCTCCTACAACAGCTGCTTCTTCTAGTGGAGCAACTACAACACTAGCGCAAGGACCAGAGATTATCTGGAACGGTTTTTCGCTTCCTGCACTCACACAGTCGGAGACGATTGAGAACGCGCAGATCAGACTTTCACTTGGTGCAAAAATTTCCGCAGCGGGTCTTACAAAAGAAATAAAGCCAGTGCTCCGTGTACAGTACTCATTCAAAGATAAGCCATGGGTTGATGCAGGTACGGTAGCTATCACTGAAGAAGTATCAAATGCATTAAATGGTGGCTTCTTCCTTTTTGCACTGCCGCCCATCATTGACCCACACGATCTTCGCTCACTTAAAATTCGTACGGTGTACGAAGGTGAGAGAGAAGATGTTGATGCGCTCTACATAGACAGCTTGTGGATCGAGCTTTCAGCAATGACGCTCGACCGCGCAGCTCTTGAAGCGCGCGTGTCTCCAGACGCACTCACCAACCTCGAGAAGCCAAAGTATCACGACCTCATTTCAAATAAAGTCGACTTTACTTCAGAGGAAATACCTCACTTTGCCCTCAAATACAACCAGCAGCGAAACACTGCTGTGCAGCTCTTCCGAAAAGTATTTTCTTCTGACGTCGCAAAAGTCGAAGATGTGGAAGTGACACAAGGTGATGGGGGATCAGACCCGATTAAGCCTGAGGTACATGAGACAGCCGACGGCTTGTGGTCCATTACACTTCCCGAACAAGCAAAAGAAACACTAAAGCCGGGCGAGTACACCATTGATATTACGGTGAACGAAGGCGGTGTGCTGTTTGTAGACCACTTGCAGTTCCAGTGGGGCTTGCTTGCAGTAAACACCGATAAGACGACGTACAAAACCGGAGACACCGTTTCCATCTCACTTGCTGAACTTTCACCAAACGGTAATACACTTTGTGATGCGACGCTCGAGCTCTACCTGATTGACCATTCAAACTTTATTCGCCGTTTACCGGTGGACCGCTCGGGACTCTGTAATGGCAACAACGTGGTGTCAGTACCAGACTATTCATCGCTTGTCACTACCATGGCGACAGGCACATATGAGCTCTATGTAGAAAATGTTGATCCCGTAACAGGGAAGGCAAAGACGCATACTTCGACGACATTCATTGTAGAAGACGCTCCTCAGTTTTCTCTCGTACGCAGTGGTCCGACGCGTATCTACCCCGTCGAACCATACGACATGAAGATGACGCTTACTGCAACGTCTGGTTTTTCTGGAACGCTCACCGAGCGTGTGCCGGCGGACTTTACGATTGTGACTACAAACGCGGTCTCCGTTACACCACGTGACAATGAGCAGGAGCTAACTTTTAGTGTGCGTCTTGCACCGGGGGAGTCGACAACACTTCACTATACGTTTGATGCACCAGATATTAGCCCATATCTCTACCAACTTGGTCCTGCATCGCTTGCGTATAGTTCCGCTCCGCGCAGTACTCCTATCGCATCTTCAACTGATGCCTCAAGCACAGCTCCTTCGACCGACGCCACAGCCACGAGTACGACTGGCACAACAGGCTTTACGGAACACAAGCGCTGGCAAATAGCTTCTGACGCCACTGGCAGCATGCTTATCTTTATGGCGACGTCGACGACGCCAGCAGGGTGGACCTGTGTGTCGTGTACGGCGACGAGTACATTCTTTAATAAATTTATCCGCGGTCAGTCTGCATACGGTAATTCTGGCGGCGCAGCCACGCACACACATACTGCGTCAGGCACTGTGTATGCCACTGCGGCTGCAGGCGCTTCGGAAGTAACTGCAGGTACTGGTGTTCCTATTGCTTCCCACAGCCATACCCTGACACCCACTATTAGCACTGCATCAAACCTTCCTACGTATCAGGAAATGAAAATTTTCCAATCGAATAGCGCAGGTGAGCCTGCGACGATTCCTCAGGGAGCAGTCATGATGTTTGACTCAACACTTCCATCGGGATGGAGTGCCATATCGGTATTAAATGGCGCGTATCTCTATGGCGCGAATGGGAGCACCGTAACAGGCGGATCGAATACGCATACACATACGGTGACAGGTACTACGGGGACAGCGGGAGGTTCCGAGGTGCTTAGTCGTGTTGGCGGTGCACAGGTTGCTCCTGCACCAACGTCACATACGCATACTATCAGTACTTCGACTCCTTCCGTAAATAACGAGCCGCCGTACATCGAGGTTATCTATGCGTCTACGACCATTGCGACAGCAACTCCGACTGGCGCTATCACCATGTGGACTAACACACCACCAGCAGGGTGGCTCAATCGCTCTGCCGTCTCGGGTGATCCATTTTATGACCGCTTCCTTCGCGGCTCTGCTTCCTACGGTACTACCGGAGGTTCAGACACTCATACACATGCCGATGTGACGGGTATTACTTCGAGCGCGCCTTCTGCAACAACAAACGGACGCACAGGTCCAACAGGCGCTAGCGGTACGCACACGCACCAGGTAGATGTCACCGGATTTACGACAAGCTCAAACACACCACCATATGTCACGGCTATCATTGCGCGCAGGTATGGAGCGATTCCTATCTATACTCAGAGCAATTTTTGGTGGTTTACAAACGTAAATGCAATTACCCCAACAGACCCGTGGCCGGTAGGCTTGGTAGACTTGGCACAAGATGAGCCGATATCAGCTACCTCATCAGTTACACTTAAATACAATGACCAGATACGTTTGCGACTCGGCATTGGTGTTGCAAACTCAACCTCGACTTCAGACAGCTTCAAACTGCAATACGCTTCGACGACTGCCGTCGGTGCATGTTCCGCTCTCTCAAATTGGGCTGATGTCGGCACAGTCGCTTCAAGCACGGTATGGAAAGGATACGACAACCCAGGTGTTGCTGATGGCGCAACACTGTCGTCCTCAACACTCACGGGCATTGGCACGGTGCGCCTAGAGTCCTACCAAGAATCAAATCCCTCGACATCGACTCCCAACAGTATTGGAATCGGTGAAAGTGGTGAATGGGATTACTCACTGCTTCAAAACGGTGCTGAAGCGGGCGTAGACTACTGCTTCCGCGCCGTGAAGTCCGATGGCACGACGCTCTTCCAGTACAACGGATATCCTCGCCTTACCGTAAATAGTGGCCCGAATTCGTTTAAGCTCGCGCTACCGTTTGATGATGCAAAGTCCGGCACGACCACGCCTACGTTTGAGTTTAGAGGTTCGGATCCGGAGGCCGACAACATGACGTATCAGGTGCAAGTATCGAGTGATCCGACATTTAGCACCAGCGCTATCGACGCGAACAGCGAAATAAATTACACGCTCTTCACCAACATCACAACACCAGCCAATAAAGATCCATATAACAACGGTGATACTATTCGCTTTAAATCCGCGACTGCACTTTCAAATGGTACCACCTACTACTGGCATGTACGCGCACGCGACACCGGCTCGTATATCTTTAGCTCGTGGTCGACTCGCTATAGCTTTACTGTGGATACGAGCGTGTCGACCACGAGTGCGTGGTATCAAACAATGCTCGATCAGTTTACGACTGACACACTCCAAGGGGTAACAGCCACCTCAGTAGGACAAGTGCAGCTCATTACCGGGTCAACCACGGGTACGACTACCTCACCACAAATAGATTTTTCATCTGGCTCTTCTCTCGGCAATGCATGGGGCTCACTCTCATGGACGAATACAAAGCCTGGAACATCCACCATCGTGTATCGCGTGCAATACCTTATGTCGGATAACATCACGTGGGCAAA
>JAYVPP010000028.1:0-2347 GCA_043757305.1 Candidatus Kaiserbacteria bacterium | reverse complement strand
CTTTATCAGGTGAAAGAGCAAAATCAAGAGCGAAAAGGCTCTTGCCACCCCAGCAGATAGTTTAACTTATTTAAAATCAGGCACTTATTACGATGAAGTGATGCCAAGGGCGGAATGAACAAGCCTTCCTGCGTAACACAGGAAGGCTCGATTGTCGCTATTCAGAACTATTCAGGGTCCAGTCAGCACATCTTACATCAGGTATTTTCTCGAAGTGCCGAATGTTGCAGGTAATAACCATAAAGCCTTTATTGGCAGCGATAGCTGCGATACGCCTATCATTTACGCCTATCAGCTTTACTTCTTTAGGCCATTTCTGTAAAAGGTCTTCATCGTCCATAGTGTAAGGCAAGACCTGGAATTTAGACAACAATTCGTGTGTCTTTGTAAGGTTTGCATAAGCAGATGGAAACTTCTTGCTGTCACGCGGCGATTTTGAGTCTAGCCCGTTAAGATACGACAAGCGACCATTTAGTTGCTCTTGGACGACAATAACGGGAAGCCAAATATCCCTGTCCGCAACAGCCAAAATCCTGCGGTTTAAGGTTTCGTGCTTACCAGAGAAAAGATGAGTTGTTGTGTCATTATCAAGCACATACACGAAGTCATTCAGCCTCCGCATATGTCTGATTTTGCTTTTGACGGGCTTTAGCCATCTCCTCTAGAAACTCATCCCAGAGCGGATCATCAGCAAATGCACCTATGACACTTGCAAGAGCATGAGGTTGAACAGAAATCGTGCTTATCATTTCATCGTCCTGCTCTTCTGTGTCACATTCTTTCGCGTACATGATGGATCGAGGTCGCTCAATCGAGGGGATACAAGGCCGATCATCAACTATGAAAAGTTCAGCCCTCTCAAATGTTCTCATATTTAGTCACTCAGCCCGTCAATGAATTTCAGGATCGAGATATTTCATCGGAGTTTCTTGCAGAATAGACCGAATCATGTGATCCTTTTTGTCTGCTCGATTCAGTAAATCACGCAATTCACGGACATCATTGATGTCCATTGCTACAAAAAATTCTTTGTGGGATGGCCCTTCGTGATATACAATTTTCAGAGTATGAATAACTACAGCCGCCCCAGGGGTTTCACCCAAATCATCCGAAAAGACAGGCCTTATATCTGTGAGAACGCGGGTTCCTGGATTGACATAAGTGTGACCATGTTGCGACATGACATCAAATGCCTTCGAGGTTACTCCCAAAGACTGTTGCATACTCATTAAACGCTGAAGGCGTGTCTTGAAAACTCCCCATTCACCATCAGAAGGCTTTAGTTGCTCTGGCTTATCTTCTGCTTGCAGAGCCTCGCAAATATTGTCTACGAACTCTGGAACACCTATACTTCTTATTGATCTAGCTTGATAAAGTGCAACCAATAGTTGTATAATTTCTTCTATCGCATCCTTGTCAAGCGGAACTTTCCCCGCGACAAAGGATGCTAAATCCCCACGATACAGAGTAGGGATTGCGCTTTCGAGTGAGTCTGCCAGAGAAACAAAATCCGCTTCACCTAAAGAAAGTAGACGAATGAAACCCTCATGGTAACTCCTTGGTATTCTCAGTTTTGTGCTATATGCCATGTGACATTACCTTTAGCTAATTCCCTGCTTTACACCTTCAGCATCAACTGGTAATGTGCAAGGCGAGACTTGGACTTCAGATCGCTCGTCTTGCTTTGGCGCGTCCAGTACTTTGCCAACCGACCGATTAAAACGCTCACACGCTTCCAGGGAGTAGGGAACCTCATACTTCGGGGCGGTCGGTTCGGTGGAACGGGTAGGATTCGTGGTGTTGATGTTGCTCATAAGCCGATCTGGCTCCTGAACAGACTAGCGACGTGCCTTCTGCCAATGCCCCGGTGAGAGGCAATGAGCCAGATGCAGAAAACGCGCCAAGCGAAAGAAACAATATGCATGATTGTTACAATGAATTACACTGCACAAACCATGCCAAGTCAAGCGGGTGCTAAAATAATTCCAGTACGGACCTCAACACCTTATAGAAAGTGTTATACCACAATAAATACGCTCAAAACGCGTACTTCATTCACAGGGCGTGAATTATTTTTGCAACTTACCCATGATTTTAGGCCAACTAGCCATTGTTTCGGAATAACTAGCAAGGCTTCTCAGGGCAATATCTTACTGAGTCATCTATATAGATTCCCAATTTTGCCGCAATCTAGGCATCTTCTATCCCAAACACTTTTACAACTCGGTGACGCGCCTGGGGTATGCGTTGCAAGCACTGGTTGGGAGGGAGAACCTATGCTGCCTTACACAAAGGCAGAGTCTGAAAACGTGGATCGAGTCGCTCCCGACGGAACTGCAAGCCCCCA
>JAYVPP010000027.1:0-2352 GCA_043757305.1 Candidatus Kaiserbacteria bacterium | reverse complement strand
TTCGCGTACTTCGGCAGGAAGTTGGTCGGGACTAGCCTTTGTTTCCTGGAGGCAAAAAACGTCCGGGTATAGCTTCAAAAACTTATCCCAAAAGCCGTTTCGGTGCACCGCGCGGAGTCCGTTTACATTCCAAGAAACGAGTTTCATATATGCACATCATACCAGGAGCACATATTTGTGCCATTTTTGCACGAAAAATTGACGAATCCATATGTAAGGTTCACAATCGTCTCAGACTGAAACTTTGGAGGTTACCATGAGCAAAAGCAAAGTGCCCTGCCTACCTAGGGTGAGAAAAAAAGTATGGGAGAAACACAAGACCCTGCTTCATGCATGTCGCGAACAACAAGCTGCGGGCTTTGGACATGGTACAGTGCCATACGAAGTAGCTCTCGAGATCTTGAAACGTGATGCATACAACAACAATCTATTGCTGGGACACGTGAACGCAATTGCGCAAGAATATGATAGTGAGCATGTCGCATGACTAAAAACTCCTCGATACTATGTCGAGGAGTTTTCTTATGTACGCTTGGTATGAAATCGCTTGTGGACATCGTGGAGGTGTTTGTCGGTGACGTGGGTATATATTTGAGTCGTTGCGATGTTGGCATGACCTAGAAGCGCTTGCACGGAGCGGAGGTCGGCTCCGTTTTGAAGGAGGTCGGTGGCAAAACTGTGGCGCACGACGTGCGGAGTGACTTTGCGTGTAATGCCTGCTTTGACCGCATGCCGCTTTACGAGACGCTCGACGCTGCGGGGTGTGAGCCTGAGGCTAGCCGTGCCTTTTACATTTTTTATATTTTTCCCGTACTGCACGAAAAGTGCGTCATCCATGTCTTTCCGCGCTTTCATATATGCTTTGATTGCAGCTTTTGCTGCGTCTGAAAGAAACACAACGCGGACTTTTTCACCTTTCCCTCGTACTGAAAACTCTTCGCGTGACATGTCGATGTCGTCCTGTGAAAGTCCACAGAGCTCAGAGACACGGAGACCCGTAGAAAATAGGAGCTCGAGTATCGCTTTGTCGCGGAGGCCTTGGGGTGTTGTGAGATCTGGCGCATTGAGGAGCCGGTCTAGCTCTCCAGAAGTAATAAGATCGAGTGACCGCTCGGGAACCTTTGCAAGCTCGATGCGCTCGGGAGAAATACTTTCGATGCCACGCTTGCGGAGAAACTTGAGGAAGGCACGAAGCGCAATGAGATAGTAGTTTTGTGTACGACGTTTCATGGAGTCGTAAGTGCGGCCGGTTTTCGTGCCAGGCTGGCGGTTGAGCCAGAGACGATACTCGCGAATGCCTTGCTCGGTGATATCTTTCGGAGTAGAAATCTTTCCGTACGCGATAAAGCGGTTGAGATAGCGGTTGTAGTTGTCGATTGTTTTCACACTACGACCTTTCTCGATTTCGAGATGTTCGAGAAACTGGCGCGCGAGCTCATGGATATCGTGCATGCATTCATTGTACAGGGTGAGGAGGGTCGCAAAATAACAGGAGCGGGGAAAAGAAAACAGCAGCCGTTTGGCTGCTGTTAAGGTTGTGCGGTTATACAGTAGATTCGCGCAAAAATTTTTGTAGACATTGAGATACTGCAGCGCGTGTAAATCTCCGACCTGACTCACTTTCAGTAAGCGACTCATGGAGCGAGATATCATCTCCCAGCATGAATCCCTCACTATGATCACTATGATTCTTGATGAGCTTTCGGAAAGTGCGTCGCCCGCTTGAGTGATATCGTTTACGAGGTGAAACGGTATGCTTCATGAACTTCTACTCCAATTTTTTACGCTTGTCCCATTGCTTCTGCAGGGAGTGTATTCAAGAGACATGTACCACTGCAATAGGTGCCGAATCCAGAAAATGGTTTACCGTTTAGACACCCTCTTGTTCGATACACGATTCCTGTGACAAGCACAAATCCCTGACCACACCCAAAACATGCGTACACACTTGCCAGGTCTTCCTGGGAAAAATGCTGCCGCGGGTCGATTTTAGCGCTCAGTGACGGTTGCCAATGAGGTTTCGCAATAGCAATACCACGCACGAAAGCGGGAGGTGGGTTATTTTGAAGAGATGTGCCAAGTCTCAGTCGAGCGACATCGTATTTCATACTACTTCTCCTTCTTTTTGTTGTGAAAGACCTTATTTCACTACTTATAGTGCCACTCTTTTAAAAAAAGACAATCTTCGAAAGGGTATTGCACACCACTTGCATATATTGTCAATATGTGGTACTATCTTCGTACCTTCGCTAGGTATCGACTTTATAAGAAACAAATACTATGCTCTCAAAACGACAGAAAACCAACGCAATAAAGGAAGTAAAGCGCCACGATGCTGACAGTGGTTCTCCT
>JAYVPP010000026.1:0-2362 GCA_043757305.1 Candidatus Kaiserbacteria bacterium | reverse complement strand
TGCTTTAGGGTGGAAGCGAATACCGCCCTTGTACGGGCCGCGAGCGTTATTAAACTGCACACGAAATGCGGGGAATATTTCCTCACCGTTTTCTGTGGTTACCCTTAGATCGTCCATATGTATTGCGTCTGGTGTCATAAGGCGCTCTGCCTCACTCTCTGGTATAGAAAGAGCCGCAACTGCCCCACTAATATGCTTCATGATCTGCTCATACGGTGTCATGCTCGTTGTATTATTTTTGTGATAAAAGATTCTGCAGCGTCTTCATGAGTTCGTCTTTTGTCATAGCAGCCAGAGCGTGCTCATGCATTTTTCCATCTTTATCGTAGATAATTATTTCTGGCATAGAACGACCGTCACTATTTTTAAAATATGCATCAGCGCCATCGGTCACATACGTAATGTTTTTTGGTAACGAAACTGATGCACGAAATGAGTCGATGGTGCTTTTTTCTTCTTTTCGATTTACTGCCACTATTTCTACGCGGTCGCCAAAGGTTTCTTTCACCGCTCCGAGCGTCGTGAGCATATCAGTGCACGAAGGACACCATGTCGCCCAGGTTGCAACAACCATCGGCTTTTTACCGAGCTGCGTACTGTCAAAGCTATGGCCGTCTTCTGTAGCAAGCGTAACGTTATGAAACGCAACTTCTCGTGCAGTTGGTAGAGTAGCGTGCCGTAGCACTACAACATAGTAGGTACCTGCGACGAGTAGACACGCAACAGTGGCGACCGCAGTGAGCACAATAAGCCGCCGTGTACTGGGAGAAATCGTCATGACTACTACCCCTTAAAGTAAAGATCCTTTAGTGTTTCAGGCTTCATACCTGGCTCCGCATCACGGAGATTGAGAATGGTTTTCTTGCCGTCGAGTGTCGCTTCGATGTGCGCACCTTTTGCTGCAGTGAAGTCGACACGGAAGCGTTCGAGTGTAAGCACCTGTGCGCAGGTTTGCGAATGGTTTACGGTGTGAATAGTGATAGACGCCTGCTGTGGCGCTGCCCCACTAACAGTGGCCGTTGCCTCGAGAAGGTCGCACGGTGTTGGCATCATGATATCGCCTACAATAGTATGTACACCATCTTTAAAGAAATGTACCGCATTAATGCGCATCGGGTCAGCTTCAGGCACTGCTACAGGTGCTGGAAGCTGCTCAGTGGGAGTAGCTGCTAGCTCGGTGCGTTTTTCATATGCGTAGAAAAACATTCCACCGACAATGAAAACGAACAGAGCTATTCCAAGAATAAGTGCGCGTTTGTTTACCATACTGTAGAGAAGAGATAGCGAATAAACGACATCTTTGCTTCTACAAGTGTAGCACACTACTCACTTTGATCTCTGCCAACGATGAGAAGAAGGCTCGGCTCTGCTTCTTCACCCTTTGGGCGAATGGAGAGCGAAACATTGCCAAGGAGTACACTGATGCGCTTCGCTGCATCAAGCTCAGACTCATTGGTAATGATCACGCTTTTATCACGAGTGTCTTTATCGGTAGAGATATCCCCAATTACAAACCCTTCTTTCTGCAGTCTCGACACCACGCGAGAGCTTGCCGCTCCTGGACCGCTTGCGTTGACAATAGCAACGCGCTGCTTGAGCTGTGACGTGTCGACGCTTTGTGTTTGCGGAGTGACTATATGTGAGCTTCCCATATCTTTTGTATGGAGAGTCACGTCACCGCTTGATTGACGCATGGTGACTTCATAGGGACGTTCGGTTGTACGCGCATCAATGACATACCAAACTATAAGGGACACACCGATGAGGCCGGTCGTCAGTGCAACGAAAAATGTGCGGTACTCGCGAAGGAAATCAATAATCGAAAGCGCTTCGGTGGTATCAGCCTCCTCATGAACTACTGTTTTGCGGAGGTCGAGCACTCCCGCACGAAGCGGGGCTACAAGCTCTGTTCTTGTCACCGCTCGCTTTGGTGGCATGACCCGCTCAGCGCGCGACGCAACTTTTTCCGCACGTGGCTGCTCTGAAACCCCTGCCATCATGAGCACACGACGTATATACATGCGTATCGCAATGACCATAAATGCAATACACCCAAACACGAGTGCAAATGCAATGAGTGTGGCCTTCAGTGGAATCACCCAAAAGTAAATCGTCCTATCGATAGAACGTTTTTCATCAACACCAAATGAGAGTGTAGCGACAGCTTTATAGCGACCAATGTCAGTGAGTGATGGTGTTCCCTCCCATATAAAAGAAAACTTACGGATACTTTTTGGAAGAACATTTCCAAAGTTACTTCCTTGATTAATGGGTACAAATCCTCGCTCGGTACCCCACATATTGTAAATGGTAATGTCGCCCTGAGGCTGCAGATAGACGTTTCCGCTATTTTGGAATCGAA
>JAYVPP010000025.1:0-8704 GCA_043757305.1 Candidatus Kaiserbacteria bacterium | reverse complement strand
TACCTCGCCAACAAAGTGATGAGCTTTGTGCATTTTTATACCGGACAAGAAGCAGTTGCCGTAGGTGTTGCACGAAGCCTCAAGACGCGTGACAAAATGCTGGGCAACCACCGTTCACACGGACACTATCTCGCAAAAGGCGGCGATCTTCGCGCAATGGTGCGTGAGCTTCTTGGAAAAGAGGGAGGCTCGTCGCGTGGTAAGGGTGGTTCAATGCATATGATAGACAGCGCCGTCGGGTTTGTTGGTTCAACGCCTATTCTCGGTAGCGTGGTACCGCTTTCAACGGGCGTGGCTTTTGCACAAAAGTATCGAAAAGAAAAAAACGTTACGGTATGTTTTTATGGTGACGGCGCCAGCGAAGAAGGCGTTGTGTACGAGAGTTACAACCTTGCCGGTCTCTTTAAATTGCCTGTTCTGTTTGTGATTGAAAACAATTTATTCTCGGTTAATTCTTCGCTCGATGAGCGTCGAAGTCCTGGTTACGACATCGGTACTATTGTGAAAGGATTTGGCGTACGGTACACGCAAGCCGATGGAAACGACTATCAAGATGTTCGACAAAAGTCAGCGGAGCTCGTTGAGTATATACGCAGTGGCGCTGGCCCTGCAGTACTCGAGTGCGTCACCTACAGACACCGTGCCCATAGCGCGCCTATCTTTGACGAAAGTTGTCGTAAAGAGGATACGCTTGAAGCACGTGCTTCGCAGGACTCACTCGCGCGTCTGCGACAAGAAGTGCTTGGAAGTAAGATCACAGAGAAAAAAATTATGCAGACTGAGCGTGCAATAGAAAAACAAGTTGATGATACGATTGCTGCTGCAGCAAAAGCAGGATATCCAAATCCAAAAACTGTAACCACTGACCTGTATGTCTGAACGAATTCTTAAATATACCGAAGCACTCAAGGAAGCGACCGACCAAGTGATGGCGCGCGATGCGTCAGTATTTGTGCTCGGCCTTGGTGTGTCGTACAAAAATGGCGCCGATGGCACCACTGCAGGACTGAAAGACAAATATCCAAGCCGTATTCTTGATGTCCCTGTATCGGAACATTCCTTTACGGGTATGGCTGTAGGTTCGGCTATTAATGGACTTCGACCAATTGTACATCACGGCCGCGTGGAGTTCAGTCTCTTTGCTGCAGATCAAATATTCACTCAAGCAGCAAAATGGAACTATATGTTTGGCGGAGGGCACTCGGTACCGATCACTTTCCGCATTGCACTCGGTCGTCAGTGGGGAAATGGTCCGCAGCACACGCAGTATTTGCTCGGACTGTTTGGTTCGGCGTCGGGATTAAAGGTAGTGATTCCGTCATCTCCGCGCCAGGCAAAGGGTCTTCTTGCCGCAGCTATAAAAGACCCAAACCCTGTCGTGGTACTCGAGCCGCGATGGCTCTATGCAACGAAACAAGATGTTCCAACGGAGCTCTATGAACTTCCACTCGACAAAGCACAGGTCACCACGAAGGGAAATGAGGTTACGGTCGTTACGTATGGTGACGGCCATGTTGCAGCACGCGAAGCACTCACACTTCTTGGAAACAGTGTTCGTATTGAGCTTATCGACCTCGTGTCTATCAACCCTATCGACCACAAAACAGTGCTAACGTCGGTCAAAAAGACCGGTCGTCTTCTCTGTGTTGATACAACCCACAAGGGCTTTAGTCCAGGGAGCGAAGTACTCGCTGGTATCATGCGTGCAGGAGTGACACTCAAAGAAAAGCCGGTACATCTCTCGTGCCCAGATGTGCCATGTCCAACATCTCCAGCTCTTACTGAAACCTATTATCCAACGAAAGTAGATATCGCAAACGCGGCACTTCAACTCATGGGTAAAAAAGCACTCACGTACAAGCTTTCGTTTGAAGAACTCAATCTTGCTCCCGGGGTTACATTGTCATGAGCAAGAATCAAAAACGCATACTCGTCATCGGCGAAAGTTGTAAGGATATTTTTGTGTATTGTGATACATCGCGGCTTGCACCCGACATTCCCGTGCCGGTCCTTGAAGTGGTCAGACAGTACGCAAGCCCCGGCATGGCCAAGAATGTCGAGCGAAACATTATCGCCCTACACAAATCATGTGATATTTACACGAACAAAAATTGGAACAAAGTAACAAAGACGCGATACATGCACACCACAAGTAATCACGCTTTTATACGCGTTGATGCTGACCACGAGATGGATCGTATCGATGTAAAAAAAGTTCCACTTGCGAAGTACGACATCATTGCAATTTCTGACTATAATAAAGGTTTTTTACTTCATGAGGATATTGCGTATTTTTGTAAAAAACATCCGTGCGTCTTTGTCGATACAAAGAAGCCGGTAGGTAGCTGGCTTACAGATGCAGTCTATATCAAAATAAACAACTACGAGTACGAACGCTCAATGCCTATTCATAAAAGTGTCCAGAAAAAAATTATTTGTACCAAAGGTGGTGACGGCGCTGAGTTTCAAGGTGTCCTGTATCCCGTAGAGAAGGTAGAAGTGGAAGATTCTTCGGGTGCAGGCGATAGTTTTTTTGCCGCATTGATCGTACGATATGCAGAAATAAATGACATCATCGAGTCGATACGCTTTGCAAACGACCGTGCTGCAGAGGTAGTACAGCATCGAGGTGTGACCGTCATACGCCGCCCTGAACCCTCCTAGTACTTTACAAGTACAATTTTATGGTCTATAATTAGAATCAGAAACTAACCTAATCGTAGATTTTTGAAGGAGGATTAAATGCCCAGCCGTTTGACAGTAACAAGCTTGAATGTAGGAAGACTGCTTGAAGAAAAGACGAGAAATTTTCTTGAACGAATGAGCAGTGGTGACGAACGCGGGCCAGATGTGTTGTGCCTTCAGGATATGCCACTTTCGGCGCTGGGGCTACTCAAGAAAGTCCCGTATGTCCACTTTACGCCCATGACAAATAGTTTGGTGAATGATGTGAGGATGCCGGTTGGTGTTGTTATTGCATCGCGGTACTTCATGAGCAACGTCACCTGCTGTCCTGTGTGGGGAGATGGCACTTTCAAGGATCTCGAAGGCGCCAACGGTGCCGGCGAGCGATATCTCGGAGAAGAAAGCGATCGCATGATCGCCAAAACAGAGGATCGTGTGGTGGTATGCGCAACAATCACAAAAAATGGCAATGGTTTCAACATTGCAACAACGCATGGCTACTGGACTCGCCGTGGTTCGGTGAATGATGCTCAGCGTGAAGCGACAAAGCGAACATGTTATGCACTTAATAACGAGAGTGAGCATCGCGGTGGCTTAGTCCTTATCGGCGATCTCAACTGCAATCGTGGTAATGAAATCTACCACATGTTCCTTGGCACACTTGTGGACTGTGTTCCGACTTCGATTGACAATACGCTCGACCCTGAACATCCGGCAGTGAAAGAAGGTCTTAAGATCGTCACTGACTACGTCATGACCACACCCCTCGCACCCTATGCTATTGATCAAGTTGTGGTGCGGGATGGCGTGAGCGACCACTGTGCAATTTCCGCACGTATCACTGCCAACTAGCAATATATACCTGTCACGTTCGTGGCAGGTATTTTTATGTGTGTGATTAGGTAAGACATGTATATTGTACATATGCTACCCTTCGGTGGTACCATATCAAAACTAAAACCTATGCCACTCGTAAAAGGGTTCGCGTTTGATCTCGAAGGTACTTGCATCGATGTTGAGATGCTGCATTTTGGCGCGTACCGTGCCACGCTTGCGGAAAAGGGGATTGATATTTCCATTGATGACATTATCAGTATTCCGGGAGTGATTGGTGGCGGTTCCCGCTTTGTGATTGCAGAAATGGAGCGATGCTACCCGGAGTTTTCATTCGCGGATTTTGGTGTGCGTAAAAAATATTACTACGAAGAGTCGCTTTTCAAAACGCCAATTCAGCTACGGGAGGGGTTGCGTGACGCGCTCGAATATCTAGGGATGCACCAGATTCCTATCGCGCTTGGTTCACGCACGCAGCGTATACATGGCGAATACATGCTCAACGCTTCCGGACTCAATAAATATTTCACGCCAGAAAATAGTGTTTTTTTTGAAGATGTTGTAAACGAAAAACCAGCACCCGATGTATATCTGCGAACTGCGTCGATGATGAACATCAGTCCGGGAGCGCAGTGCGTGTTTGAAGACTCTGTCATTGGTGTGCAGGCAGGTGTTGCTGCTAGATCAGTAGTACAGGCATTTCCGACGTCATTCTCGCAGGGTGATCGTTACGTATCTGCGTTAAAGTGCGCAGGCGCTACTGGTGTGTTTCTATCCTGGGAGCACTACGTACCTGTGCTCAAGAAATTACTTGTATAAGTAGGTTCCAACTGCTTATTGACTTCGGTGCATCATGTTGTTTGTTGTGCTATGCTGACCACCATGAAAGCACTCGTGACCGGTGGTACCGGCTTTGTGGGGTCAAATATCGTCCTCCGTCTCCTAAAAGAAGGGATGGACGTTGTTGTGACCGGCAGTGATGCCGAAGTACGCATTCCGGGCTTTACGGGCACTATGATTTATAGTGGGTTCGCTCCGCTCGATTGGGGTCAGATAGGTAATATTGACGCGCTTTTTCATCAAGCAGCCATCAACGATACGACGTATATGAACGAGTCGGAAATGATACGGCACAACAGCGAGTGGCCTGCAAAACTTTTTGAAGAAGCGATTGCACACGGGGCAAAACATATCGTCTATGCGTCATCGACAGCTGTCTACGGTGATGCTCCTGCTCCCTACAAAGAAGCTGAGACAAAGCTCAACCCGCTCAACCCGTACGCGGTGTCCAAGATTCGTCTTGAAGAACATGCGTCACGTCTTGGTGCGCTTCACCCTGATGTGCGTTTTGTCGGCCTTCGCTATTGCAACGTCTATGGTCCACACGAAAGCCATAAAGGGAAGCGGAGCAGCATGATCCGACAGCTTGCACGTCAGATGCTTGTGGGTAGCCCGCGTATCTTCACTTCAGGTGATCAGAAGCGAGACTATATTTATGTACAAGATGTTGTTGAGGCAAATATGCGTGCGCTTACAGCATCAGTAAACACAGTGGTTAATTGCGGTAGTGGTAGCGCGACAACATTCAATGATCTCATCTCAATTTTAAACGAGACTCTCGGACTTTCACGTGCCCCAGAATATATACCAAACCCGTACACTGACCGCTACCAAAACCATACAGAGTGTGACATGTGGCGCGCTCGAGAGGTTATAGGGTTTGTTCCACAGTATGATATTCAGAAGGGTATTGCGGCATATCATGCGAGCGGTTTTCTTACAAACGATCTATGATATCAGAATCACCATGGGCAAAGCGCGCCGCGCTTCTCAAAACCGTTGAGCAGTCTTTGTTGTTCCAACACACACAGGAGCAGGTTGCGAAAACAATGACTGATACACTTCTTCGTGGAAACACAGTTTTCGTTGCAGGTAACGGTGGTAGCGCCGCTGAGGCTCAGCATTTCTCGGCAGAAATTGTTGGACGGTTTAAGGTAGAGCGCCGTGGTTACCGCGCTGTTGCACTGAGTACCGACACGTCTGCGTTAACAGCTATCGGTAACGATTACGGCTTTGACACTATTTTTTCACGACAAATCGAAGCGCTCGGACGTGAGGGCGATATGTTTTTTGGTATTTCAACGAGTGGTGTATCTCCCAATATCATTCGTGCAGCAGAAAAAGCACGTGAGTTAAAGATGAGTACTGTCGGACTCACCGGTCGCGGTGGCGGTGGACTTGGTATCGCGGTAGACCATGCTCTCGTTGTGCCGTCAGACGATACTGCGTTCATCCAGGAAATACATTTGATAGTCATTCACATGCTGTGCGAGCATTTCGATGTAAATGCACAATATCGCTAAACTACCATGGGTAATACATCGCCAGAGTCCTTCGCCGCACCAGTTGTCTCACTGGAAGAAGCGATGCTACTGGTTACCTCCTGGAAAAAGGAAGGAAAGCGCATCGTGGCGTTAAGTGGTAGTTTCGATATTTTTCATGCCGGGCATATCGCTTTTTTGAATGAAGCTCGCGCACAAGGCGATATACTTATCGTCTTTCTCAATACTGATGCATCAATACGTATGTATAAGGGAGCTCATCGTCCTGTGGTGCCTGAAGCTGAACGCGCAGTACTCGTTGCAAATGTTCGTGCTGTAGACCTTGTCGTACCGTTTAGCGAACCTACACCGCTTTCGCTGATCAGTGCTCTTGCTCCCGACGTATGTGTGAATGGGTCTGAGCGTGGGGAATATTGTGCCGAACGCGTCGAGCTTGATAAATACGGCGGCAAGCTTCATATTGTTTCTAAAAACAATTTATCGTCCTCAAAGCTTATTGAGCGTATCATTGCGTCACAAAACAATTGCGCCAAGGCTGCTGTATTTCTCCGCACGAATCTTTTCAACTCCTCTTCTGAGGCATTGGCTCTCCTCACGAAATGTCACGATGCCGGGTTCTGCGTCGTCGTACTATGTGAGACAATCGATGATGAGACGCGTGTACAGCGCGCGTGCGCACAGACAGCGTTCACTCTCATCACTCTGCTCGTATCGTCATACTCCAATGTAGCGCAAAGCGACTTTTTGCCATCGATAGATTTTTATGTCTTCGCAGCTAAACACAATATTTCACTCGATAAAAGTTGGATGGTAACAGACAAAGAGGGGGATATCCGCGATGGCCGTCTCACTAATATGAATACTATATTTGTTGGTGTGCAAAAAATGTTTGAGCAATACCAAGCATATTTAAGTGAAGAGTCTCTCGTGAACGCGCTACAAAGAATTATAGCTTAGAGAGTGTGGTCGTTCTTGAAGCGACGTTTAAAATCAAAATATCGATAAAGTGACAATAGTGCTGTACATAGCTCTGCGAGGAATGACGCGACGATTGCACCAATGACACCGTAGAGCGGAATAAGTAGTAAGTACAGACCAATTTTTATTGCAACGCCTGGTATGGCAACTGCATATCGATCTTTAATATTACCGTGCGCAAGCAAAAACATGTCGATAAATGTGCGTGGTTGCAGTAGGGCAGCAGCAGCAAATAACTGACTGTAAAATACCGACGACAAATATTTTGGAAAGAAAATCGCATAGAGGAACGGCGCTGCAATAATATATGTAATAACCACAAGCGATAGCGCAAGGAAAAATTGCAGTGATCGTCGAGCGACAACATTGCTCTCTACATGCACTTGCGCACTGATCTTTGCGAATTTTGGAAAGACGATTGTCGAAATATTTTCTGCCATAGTACGAAGTTCTTTTGAAGGTCCTTGTGCAATGGTATACGTTGCGAGTGCTACTGGACCTAGGGTATGCCAGAGCAAGAGTTGATCGAGCTGCCCTGCAGCGAGAAGAAATACACCAATGATACTAACGTGCTTTGTATAGCGAAGTGTCTCGGGGAGGTGTGTCTGGTCATCGTGCACTTTCATTACGCGGAGTGATTGTCTATAGGTGATATAGCTTACAAACGTACTAGTGATGAAGAATACCGAGGTAATAATAAGAACGTTTTTGGTGAAGAGGACAGTCCCGATTACAACAAACGTTTGTACCATCGTGCGTACCGCGTTATACAGTGTCGCTTTGTGAAAGTCACCAGTTGCTATAAAAAGAGACTTTGATATAGCAAGATTGGACATGAGTGGGTTTAAAATCGCAATAACTATGAGCGCCCATCCCAATGTTTGATTGCCCATGTACAAGTAGTACCCACCGAGTCCAAATGAACCAACGCTTGCAGGAATGCTCCACAAGAGTGATTTTGCAAACAGAGAGGGTACGACATTTTGGTAGCCGCGGCCGATCGCGCGGAGTGCCGCGCTACCGATGCCGTTTAGAGTGAATGCGGCAGCAAAACCCGAAAGTGCGATAATATATTTATATGCACCGTAGGCGTCAGGTGATAGGAGATTTGCAAATACGACTGTGAGCAAAAAACCGCTACCAGCAACAAAAAACCGCCCAATCAAAAGCCAAAAATTGCTTTCAGCCAGGTACACCATATCGGTTTTTATGTAGCGCTCACTCCACCTTAGAAGGTTGTAGAGTCGTTGTTTGGTCCTCTGTACCATGCGAGAAGTATAACTCATGCATCAGGCCAAAAGTGTGCATACTGGCGATATATAAAACATGATATAAAACATTCAGCGCCAAGGAAATATATACAAACTGTAATAAAAATCGCCGGAAATCCCTTTGGGATTTCCGGCGATTTGTGTGTGATGGGGTTTGTTACAGCATACCGTATGAGTCGAGTTTTTTTTCGAGCTGTTTGACGCCTTCGTTCACATGGAACTTTTCAGCATAAAAGCCGAGACGCTTCGCAGCTTCGACGTTTTCGCGAATGTCATCGATGAACACAATCTGCTGCGGCACAAGATCGAACTTCCTTGCTGCTTTCGCATAGAGTTCCGCGTCTGGTTTGCGACGTCCGATGTGAAAGGAAGTAGTGAGATAGGTCTCGACAAAAAAGTCGTGAACTACAGGCATAGTACAAATGTGCTGCCAGTGAACCGGATCCGTGTTTGACAGG
Source organism: Candidatus Kaiserbacteria bacterium (assembly GCA_043757305.1). GTDB lineage: Bacteria > Patescibacteriota > Minisyncoccia > Phycocordibacterales > UBA918 > JAYQPD01. Next base: position 136 of record JAYVPP010000025.1, on the reverse strand, counting down.
ATGCCCTTCTTTACAAAGGAAGGAATATTTCTCAAAACAGGTTGCACACCACCGTCTGTAAAGATATCGCCCCAGTGAGTTTCAAAATCTTTTCTTGAAACTGTAAGACGGTAGGTGTCTACCATCGCGGAGTAAA
>JAYVPP010000024.1:0-2372 GCA_043757305.1 Candidatus Kaiserbacteria bacterium | reverse complement strand
ACACGAAAGTCAAGCATGCCTGCAACAAATTCGGTTTAAAGAAAGAAACGGGTTGGTAATTTAGCGGGCGTTTTTCAAAAGTTGCGAAATCAGTTTGTACCTTCGGTCTTTTCGTAATCCATGATGTACAGCAAGTTTTTTCTTGAGTACTGAAAATGAGCCGTCGATATGGTTGGTGGTGTTGGGTATATTAAGTTCAGGATGTTTTAGATATATGAAAAGATTCGGAAGATTTGATTTCAATGATCGATATGCGGAACGTATTTTCTTGTGTGTGTAGTACCACTTCTTTTTTCCCGTCACGTATGTATCAACCGTTTTTTCCTCGATGAAAGCACTCCATGTGTTGTGCCATTCAGTGAGTGCTAGAGTGAAGGTCACCTCGTCTGTTTTTGTAAGAGTGAGCGTAAGGGTACGAAGCTCAATCCCTGCGTCAGTTTTCGGCCTACGAGTGAGGTACTTAGTCACTTGCTTGATTTGATGAAACTGACACATCTGCACGGGAATATCCTGAAATACTGCGAAGAATCCGCGCCTCCCGTCAACAACCGCGGCGAGAAACTCCCAACCCTTTTCTTCTAGGATTTGTCTGCCGTATTGGTAGTGTGCCATCCGTTCACTCTCGACCTCATGCCACCATATGTTTCTATTAAGATCGTGCGAGCGGAACACACAGACTCCGTAACTGTGTCCCCAGAAAGTTGTGTCGGTGATGATGATCGTCTTTTGTGGTATCAGTTCTTGTCTCACGACTTCTACCGCATCGAGTCTCTCACGAATCCATACGTGCGATCGTCCGTGTTTCCGTGCGAGCTGCGTGAGTGTTTGTTTTCCATCCACATAGTCGTACCACAACTCCTCCTTTATTTCTTTGACTCGGCGGACGGACTGGAACAGTCGTCTACAGTCTCTGCAACGAAACCGCTGGAGTCCACTGCGACGACCGTATTTCTCAGTGTGAAAAGATGTGCAATACGGGCACCTTCTGGCTTTTTTTATACATACTCGTTGATAATGTGTGTTTTAGTTAGTAATACAGCCACAATACCCTGAAATCACCAACCTAAAAGTTTCTTTAACTCCAAAATTCCATAAAAATCAGAGTATGTAAGCTGTGTTTACAACCCACAAGATGGTACTCAAGTAGTGTGTTTTCAGGTCAGAACATCGATTGACTTTGTACTGTCAAGGTTGGTGGGGATGGACTCAAGAGTATCCACAAACTCCTAATAGTGAAGTGATGACGGTAACTTCTGGCGCCGACAATGCACATCGTGGTGGGGGATTAGTATACTCACTTGATCGTCAAAATGGTTCAACCTATGAATATGAATGGTTACAAGCTATATTAGTAAATCCAGAAAATATTATAATTGGTTCATGGAACGGATATGGTGATGGAAATGCTATTGAGGCATCACATCCTGCAACTTCCGCCCAAGCTACATGGACAGATACATATGGTACAGAAGTACCAGACTGGTATGAACAGATAACAAGTGCGTACGGTAATCTAAAAATTGGTCTCATGGCAGGTGGATTCTATTATGATGTAAATACCGGTTTTAAATATAAAGTAGAAAACAGTCAACTTGTATGCCAGTCATCAGCACCGCATGGTCATCCTGTAATTCCACTTCCTACAGGACTTCTGGCAAAACTTGGAGCGGGAGATTGTGAACCCTTCAACTTTAGCTTTGGCGGTATGTATGGATTCAGCGGAGGCGGCACTTCGACCATACTAACCTATCCGAACCCAGCAACTGGCGGCACGTCATGCCCGAGTGGCTATACTGCCTCACAAGTATTTGGAACAAGCAATCAAGACTGGCCCATCTATTCCTGCTCTCGGCCACACACTGCGAATTCCACTTCAGTATTTCAGTTCGGGGGTATGTACGGATATGGTTCAGATAGTAGCGGGGCTATGACTACATATGTCAATCCATTTACCAATGCCATGTCGTGCTCGAACGGCTACACTGCTTCACAAGTATTAGGTACAAATAATCTGGATTGGCCGGCCTACTTCTGTTACAAATAACATTCTATGCCTCCCTTCTTCATGATTGTGGAATAAGGTGTCAGAGAATAAGATGTCAGGTATCTTTTTCGAATAATACAATAGGTAGTGTATGGGAAGAGTATTACTCATAGACGTTGGAAATACTGTATAAAACTTACTTCACTCGCGCGTCATATCCGAGGGATGTACATGTGAGATCTATGACTTTCTATTATAGAGTAAAACGACGCCTTGGCACAAGCCTTGGCGTCGTTGAAAGAACATTTATCGCCTACTCATGACTATTGAATCAAATGCTTTTGCTAGGGCAAAGAGAAACTTCTTGAGATTGTCCAGATCGGTTGTC